>DATCYL010000080.1:0-19153 GCA_036570305.1 Lachnospiraceae bacterium | reverse complement strand
TTTCTAATGAAATATTCAAAATTATTCACCATCGCCTTCTCCCAGAATTTCATTAATTCTAGCTGTATTTCTCATCTTGCCCAAAAACATATTCCATGCTCAGTGCATTGGTTTTTATACAAATTCTTTTATATAAATATTGATTGCATTGCCCCATTCTCCATATCATCAATACTATAAATAGTATCCATAACTTCGAATGTCTCTCTCAAATTACCTCTTGCACTCTTCCAGCCGATTCCGTCTGTAAACCACACAAAAGTAAATCCATCTATGGTATCAGCCTCCTGCGAAAGCATTTTATAACTTCTTGCGGTTTCATTTAGCTTTGAACCACCACCGCCATAGAAGTTTGTTTCGATACCATAAATCATTTTATCCGTTTTGATTACAAAATCGAATCTCTTAGCCGCTTTACCTTGATTTGAAAGTGCAGATAAATCTATGTTCCACTTTTCTTCAATGTCCTTAAGGTACATTTCCTTGAAGTAATTTACATCCTTTTCAAACCCTGCTGCCACTATGTATTTCTCAACCAAATCTTCCATCTGATGACCGCCGCGATTTTTGCGACCATTAGAATCCAATCCAGTTTCAATACCGAGAGCGTAATCAACAAGATTATTTACCAGATGATTTGCAATCATATCAAACAATCCTGTCTTACGCATGAATACCTTGTACTGCTCCACATTGTAATTCATCTGTTTGAAATTATATAAGAACGCACCTTCTTCATCCTGGGCATATATTTCATGACCTCTCACCGCAAGAAGTAGCGGAACACATTGTAATGTTTCCGGATACTTTGTCACTATCTTTTCAAAATTTTCCTCAATACTCTTTGAGCCAATCAGGGAATTCAATATGTTTAATTCTACCTTGATTTCTTCTACATTTCTTACGACCTTTTCAAAGTCGATATAGTAATCATAACTTGATATACTTGGTCTGAACTTACTCAGCCATTCACCAAAATCTCTATTTGTCATTTGCTACCTTCTCCAATCTTTTCTTGGATATGTCCAAGTATTCTTCACTTACATCTATTCCAATAAACTTCCGTCCAAATCGCACAGCCTCTACTCCGGCAGTTCCAGAACCGCAGAAAGGATCTAGTATAACTTGTCCTTCCTCCGTAGATGATAATACAATTTTTTCAAGCAAATATTCCGGCTTTTGTGTAGGGTGCTTACCTTCTGTCTTTTCTGATGGTTTCGTCAACGCTCCAGTCCACACATCCTTCATCTGCTTTCCACCATTCATTTCTTTCATCTTCTGATAATCAAAAAAATGCCGAGACTTCTTATCATTCTTCTTTGCCCATAAAATGGTTTCCGTAGAATGTGTGAAGCATCGACATGCTAAGTTTGGTGGTGGATTTGTTTTCTGCCATGTAATGTTGTTGATGATTTTGAAGCCTTCCTGCTCCAATGCCATACCAATCGAATATATATTGTGTAGTGTTCCTGATATCCATATTGTGCCGTTCGGCTTTAGTACTTTCTTACATAAATTAATCCACTTTCTGTTAAACTTGTGTTTTTCTTCGACGCTGGTTCCACTTTCCGAAAGCTTATCCCATGAGCCTTTATTTACTGAAACCATCTTTCCGCCCTGACAGGTAATGCCGTCATTACTTAAAAAATAAGGTGGATCTGCAAATATCATATCAACAGATTCTGGTTCCATTTTTGTTAGAATTTTAAAGGAATCACCTAATATCAGTTGTGATTCTTCTGTCTCGTAGTATAATGGCACTTTCTTTGTAAATAAGTTTTCCATTATCTCGACTCCTCTAATAATTGCATATAATCACTTCTTCACCAACTCTATTGGATGCATCTGAATTAATCATACGCTTTACACTTACAACATCTATTTTATACCCTTTGTTACCATATAACTCATTTATCAAATCTGTATTGTGATTTGTAAGCATACAGTAACAACCTCTGGCTGTTAATTCATCAAAAAGTTTTGCTAAACGCTTATGGCTTTCTATATCAAATCCCTCTTTTGTGTATGACTCAAAAGAAGTAGGATTCAATGGTGCATATGGGCTGTCTATAAATACAAAATCGCCCTTCTTTGCACCCTTGCAAGCTTCCTCAAAATCTCCATCGATGATAGTCACACCCTGAAGATATTTTGAAATCTCCATAATGACATCTTCATCAACAGAAGTTCTCCGGCTGTTGTTATATGGAACATTAAATAATCCTTTGCCATTTACCCGATACAAACCATTAAAGCAATGCTTGTTGATAAATACAAACAACGCTGCCAACTCCACATCATACTCCGCTTTCATCAGCTTGTCATTGTAATGCTCTCTTAGAGAATAATAATATTCTTTACCATCCTCCCACATTTCCGTATCAAGCTTGCTCACAGCCTTTAGGAATGCTTCCGGTGCGTTACATATCTGCTTGTATGCATTTATCAATGCTTTGTTTATATCATTTATCAGAGCATTTGCAGGTAGCAATTCGAGTGTGACTGCACCACCACCCACAAATGGCTCATAATAATTATTATACTTTTCAGGCATTCTTTCCTTTATTTGCGGAATCAACTGACGCTTACCGCCAGCCCATTTCACAAATGGAGCGACACTTGAATTACTCATTTTGATTCCTCTTCTCTATGTCCGTAAAAGGACAATCTTTTACAAATCTATTATACTTGCAAACATACAAAATAACAACCAAAACTTTCACTCTTTGTGAATTATCTTACTTCTGAAATACAAATATATACTCATGTGCCAGAAGCAGGAAATTATTGTTTCGTTTTTCCCAATAATCAGTAGAACGACAATTATGCTGCTCTTTAATTATAATTTCTTTATTCGTAAATCCTGCCTGTAAAAAGCATTCCATCATACGAAATCCTAAGGGAATAACCTTTCCATATTTTCTTACATCCCCAATCATTACAGCACACATTTTCCCCTTTTGCAACACACGATATGATTCCTCTGCCACCTTCTGCATTTCTGCCAAAAACTCTTCCACACCAAGCAACGAAATATCCCCTTCTAGCCCTTTGCTATATTTGATGATATTGGCATATGGCGGATGCGTACAGATAAAGTCAATACGACTATCTTTGATAAAATGCAAATCCGTAGCATTTCCATTTCATGTAAAGATTTTTGAATTTGTTTCACATTGGAATTGTAAATTCGTTTCAGAGATTGAAACAGATTGCGGATTGATGTCAACACCTACCGCATGACGATTGAGTAGCTTTGCCTCTACTAAGGTTGTTCCACTACCCATAAATTGATCTAAGACCCAATCACCGGTATTAGAATAACGAAGTATCAAATTCCTTGGTACATATGGTGACCAATTCCCTCGATACTTTCCTGAATGCGTTGCCCAACTGCCCCTGTCCGAAAACGACCAGACCGTTGTTGGTTCAAGCCTAAAATTATTTGGTTGTAAACCTATAAGCCATGCCTCCTTCTTTTTTATTGATTTATACATTGTAACTCAATTTCGTACAAAAATCCATAGTAGTTTCCCTTCACTATAAGTGAATTTATCTGTTATACATCTCATGAGATAATATTCACAAATAGTGAAAGAGGTAAATATATGCATTTTGATAATGATACTGACCTATATCGTGTTATAGGTGCAAATATAAAACATTACAGAGAACAAGCAAAATTAACACAGGTACAACTTGCAGAACAGGCTAAAATCAGCATCAGCTATCTCTCCAAAATCGAAGCATCCGGATGTGATAAGAGTCTTTCTATATCGGTACTGAACCAGATTTCAAATGTACTTGGTGTTGAGATTAGTGAATTTTTCAAGGAGGTATCTACATATGACACAAATAATTAACTACTCATTACCTTTAGGAGATCGTATTTCTATGCGTGAAAATCTAATTCAAGCTTTTTTACGTGAAACCCCTGGTACCGGAATAGGCGATAATGCTTCTCGTTATCAATACAACGTTGAACGATTTGGTAATTATGGCATTTTTCTTAAGCGACCAACCCAATTAAATAAGGGCTTTGATTTTACTGTAAATATTGACGGACTTTTTTTCAAAAGAAATCGTCGATATTCTAATCCAAGCCACCAAGACATTATAGATGCTTTAACAGATTGTAAAATTAATTTTCCTCGCATTTATCCCGTCATTGCACAAAAGCTGCAGCAAATATACGATTGCCACCCCGTATCGCTCACTCCGTCTAGGGCTACTTTCTGTGATTATGCTGGTAGTGAGCATCCTATTGAAATCATCTTATTAGCTGTGAAATGGTTATTTATGGAACAAGATTGTGCATATTGGAATTATTCCGGACGTGCCATGTTCTATAGTGTTCTTCAAGAAAATGAATTAATTTAGTACCTATAAATAGCAAGAGAGCTTCCAATTCTAAAAGCTCCCTTGCTATTTTCACCTTCCTCTCCCAACATCCTTGACTTTCTCCCCGATCCACTCCATAAACTTCTCCAGCTTGTCCTTTAGGCTACGATTCTCCTCCCGCAATATCTGGTTCTGATGCCTCAGTTCTATCACCTGCTCCTTCAGATAATCATCTCCATCGACCGCACCAAGCAGTTCCTTCTTAAGCCTTTCCGCCTCTTCCAGTTCAAACTTCGCCCGTTCAGTCTGTAATTTTGCAGTATCCGATATCATCATCCACTTGTCAGCCTCTTTTTGTGCCACCTCAATTTCCTTCTGTTTATCTGTGAGCTTATCTACATTCTCATAATATTCCAACCGTAATTCAGAATTCTTTATGCGTAAATACGTTGTTTCCGACTGTAATTTCTGGTTCTCGGCTATGGTATCATCCAGTTTCTTTTGAGCCTCCGACTGTTCTTCCCTAAAACTGACACGCTTATTCTCAATTTCTTTTTCCAGAGACTCAATCCGTTCCTCTTTTAATTCCAGTACAACCTGTGCCCCCCTCTATCTCTTCTTCAAGTGCAGCCACTTCCTTTTCCCGCTCCTGCTTTTTATAATCCAGTACGGATAAATGCTTATTGTGTGTGTCTTTCTTTTTCCAATCAATTCCGTACCGACGCATAATAAGGGCAATATCATCTTTCTCTGCCTCCGCCCACTGCTTCCATTCGGTGTTCCCTTTGCCTTCACTTACAAATCCTCTGGTAGCAAGTGCCGCCTTAAGACTTGTCTTTGTCTCCAATCCTCTCTTGCAACCGGATACCCAAGGAATAAAATTCAGATGCAAATGTGGTGTTTCCTCATCCAGATGAATATAGGCACCAATTACATAAAGCTGTGGATTGCGAAGTTGAAACTTTTTCACATAATCCTTCAGCACCCATGTTGAAACCTCTGCAGAAGAACTACCTACTCCGGTATCATCCCTATTGCCTATCTCAACGATAACCTCATAAAATAATTTTTCCTGTTTGCTTCGGGAAATCTTATCATAATAACTTTTAATCTGCCTGTCCTTGCGTTTCTGTTTTGCATTGTATTCCTTAAGTGCCTTATCAAATAATTTATGATATGCCTGCTTAATATCCTCATGGATAAGAGTGATATTATTCTTGGTACGGCTGGCATCTACATTGTCAGCTATAAATCTTCTCGTGTTGTGCCCGATGGAACCTTCCCCATTCATAAAACTGATAGTTCTTTCCATAGTCAAAATCCTCCTCTTTTGGTATGTATATATGCACCTCCTTCTTATTCGTAATGAGTGCCAGATACGGCACGAAACAGCAGATTTCCCTGGGAAGATTTTGTTACTTTTGTCAAAAGTAACGCAAAAGCACTTTTGACTGCTTCGCTATCAAAAATGCAGACCCGCAAGCGGGTTTTGCACTCCTCGCCGGAGTGGCTATACGGCTCTCCCCGCCGGATAAAGCTCCCTTTAGGGAGCTTTATCCGGCGCGGATACGCGACATATTATTTACTAGCCACAGCTCCGATACGGAACTTCGCTTATCCCCTAATAAAAACAGTCCACCACATCATGCAGAACTACTTCCTCTGCTATCATTCTTGCCTGAGTTCATAGCTGATACATTTCTACAAAAGAATTCGACTGCTTTGGTTTATGTTTACGTAACCACTCATTTTCAATATCTTCCAGCAATTCATAAGCCACTTCATTTACCTCTGTTGCTTTATCATATAATTCTCCAAATCGTACCAGACTTCTGTATCGCTGCGGATATTCCTTCTGTATGTAATCCATCCACATATGACCATATTTTCCGACATCTGAACTATTCTCCTCTCCACCTAATGTAATCAACGGATAAAAAATGCCATCGTTTTCTATGTATTTCACACCTAATTTTTCAAATAATGTTTCTTCGCTCATATCAGTCACTTCCCTTATACAAAATATCGGTTATTCCTCATTTGGTACTGTAAGTTGCTTCATATCTGCCAATGTTCTCAGCTGTTCCCTAAATCCTTCCAATATTTCCAGCATGGAGCGGATGGGAGTAAGTAACTCTCCATCCATATCCGATGCCTTTTCTATTCTTTCAAGTTCACGCTCAATCCTTTGCAGGTTCTGCCGGAATTGTACCAACATCAACGGGTTACCTGTGGCAACCACCTTTTGATGAAGAACACTCTGGATTATATAATCCTGCTTGGTACGAAATCCGCTGAGCTTCACTCTATTATTCAGTTCCTCGTTTTCCTCCGGTGACATGCGGAATGCTATTGTCACATTCCGCCATCTGTTTTTATCGTCTCTATTCTTTTCTGACATTGACTAACGCCTCCCTTTCCGTTTCCAGTTGTGCTGCCATATCCGTCTGCACCGTTGGAAATAAATGTGCATAATGATACGTGATATCTACCGCCTCATGTCCAACTCTTTCCCCTATTACCAACGCAGAAAATCCCAAATTGATTAGCAATGAAATGTGCGAGTGCCGTAATCCATGAATTCGTATTCTCTTTACTCCTGCAAGCTTTGCACCTCTGTCCATCTCGTGATGCAGATAACTTTTTGAAATAGTGAAAATTCTGTCACCATCCTTTATTCCATAAAGGCTACTTATAAAATCCTCCATCTCTACAGCAAGAAAATCCGGCATGACAATGGTTCTGTTACTCTTTGGTGTTTTCAGGTCTGTAATCACCTCTTTGCCTTCCAGCCTCTGATATGACTTGTTAATCCGGAGTGTTTTCTTTTCAAAATTGAAATCCGCCGGTGTCAGGGCAAGCAGCTCACCTTCGCGAATACCTGTCCAATAAAGCATTTCAAATGCATAATAAGTAATTGACTTATCTGCCACACACTCCAAAAATGCCTGAAATTCCTCCTGTGTCCAGAACTCCATTTCCTTATTTTCTTCTTTGCCCATAGTTCCGGCTTTTCGTGCCACATTATCCTTTAGACCATACATATTTACCGCATGATTTAATATGGCACTTAGCTGATTATGAATGGTTTTCAGATAGATAGGGGAGAATAACTCCCCATTATCCTTTTTCAGCTTCATAATCTCATTCTGCCACTGGATGACATCCGAGGTTCGTATATCATCCAGTTTTCTTTTCCCGAAATAAGGCAGAATCTTTGTCTCAATAATGTGCTTCTTTGTGAGAAAAGTATTACGTTTTATTCTTGGCTCTAAATCCGTCAGATAAATATCCACAAAACTTTTGAAGCTCATACTGATACTCTGATCCTCTTTCAGTTTGAAATTCCGCTCCCATTCAAGGGCTTCGCTCTTCTTGGCAAAGCCCCTCTTGGTTTTCTGTTTCCTTGCTCCGGTCAAATCCTTATAATAAGTTCTCACCTCCCACATTCCGGTCTTATTATTCTTGATAACTGCCATCTATCCCACCTCCTTATCCGTAGATAGCCCATAGATTCGTTTCATAAAATACTGTGTACTGACACGCCCTTTTATTGTCACGAATCCATCAGCCTCAAGTTCTGCATTCAGCCGTCTTATCAGTTTATAGGAATACGATAGTGAAACACCCAGCATTTCCATTACATCCTGCACTGTCAAAAATCTCTTGTTTTCCATAAGCTAATGCCTCCTCTCTTTCGTTTTTATTTATTCAGTTCATTTCTGAACTATTGCGATGTGTATTATATTAACAGTTCACTTTTTGTACTGTCAATACTTTTCGGTAAAAAACATTTCATTTTTGTACTGTTAATGATATAATGTACGCAGATATATGATTTGTACCTTGTGACATCATGCATAATACGGTACTCATTACACGAATAAGGAGCAGTAAAATGGGCGAGAAATTCACCAGCCGGGTAGGCTATTTGATTCGAAATTTCAGAATTGCATCTGGCATGACGCAAAAGGAATTGGCAGATAAATGTGGATTAAACGAATCCACTATCAGAAACTATGAACTTGGAAACAGATATCCAGATGAAGCAACTTTATTAAATATTGCAAGAAATCTAGGGGTCAGCTTTTATGCGTTGTCTGACCCTGATGTGGCAAATATATTCAGTGCACTTCATGTGCTGTTTGACATTGAATGGGCATATGGACTACGACCTACCTTAAAAGATGGAGAAATATGCTTCAAATTTGAAGAGCGGCTTCCTAGTGCCGGTCCCCGTCCACAAGAAGACCTTGATAACTTCCGAAAGATGGTTGAGTATTGGGCACGCTTGCGAGACAAGCTGGAGGATGATGAAATATCAGAAACGGAATATTATCTCAAAGAGGTAAAATACCCAATGAACCCAACAGCCCCAAATAAAGAGTACACTGTCTCATTGAATCTTGATGATGACGACCAGCTACTTGTTCAGAATATGGATGAAGATGACGATGCAGAAGAAACTGCTGAATTGTTAAAAGACTTGTTCCCGGATTTCTCTTATGTGAAGAGGAAAAGGAAACCAAAAAAAGAATAAACAATGTGATTTAGATTAAATTATTTATCCAAATATTTATAATACTACTATACACAATAAAAGAAAGGGAAATGCATATGCCAGAACATGAAATCATTGAACAAAACAACACACAACTTTCAAACCAAATGACTCAATTTGAAGAACTGCTCATTTCAATGGGATTACCATCTGAAAACATAATAGCATCGATTGAAGAGCGAGAAAACATTATGAGTATGTTACCTTCATTAATACAAAAATTACCCTCCGAGCAGAAACGCAATGCTACATATTTATCTCGGTTTGTTGCAGGATCTGTAATCGGATTATTTGATGCTGCATTAAATTATGTATGGGATGAAGTGGTAGTCAATCTTAGACGTAAAATAACATATTATGGTATCGATATCTTTTTCGACAATGCTGTTGGTGCTAAGGTAAGAGACCAATATAAATCTGAAGAAGACTTAGCTGGAATCAAAGATAAAACAATGCTAGAAACATGTAAAAAACTAGAATGGATTTCTGATATTGTATATAGAAAATTATGTCATATACTTGATATGAGAAATCAAATAGGAGCTTCCCACCCTAACACATATACTATAAATTCTTACGAACTCCTTGGATGGCTTCAAACTTGTGTTACCGAAGTAATAAACGATAAACCCTCTCCATCTGCCATACAAGTAAGAACATTAATTGAAAATATTAAAATTAATACAGAACCATTAGACTTAACTACTATACAGTCGTTTGAATCTGCGGTAAAAGAACTTTCATCTAGTATGGCTTCCAATCTTTTAACTTCTCTTTTTGGACTATATATTTCTAATTCAACAAGTAATGAAGTGCGAAATAATATACTGTCTCTTTCAAAAATTATTTGGAAATATTGCAAGTCAGAAACAAAATATGACCTAGGTGAAAAGAAAGAGCTATATCGAGTTAATCTTGATAAAGCAAAAGAGGACTTAGCCTACACTTTTTTTGAAAAATGCAATGGTTTGTCTTATCTGTCGCTCACAGAACGCAGTTTACAATTAAGTACTTTGTGCGACAATTTACTTAACGCACACAATAGTTGGGATAATTTTTATCATGAACCGCCGATTGCTAAAGATATTATGAAATATATTAAAACATCAAATGACATCCCAACAGAGCGCGCTGAAAAACTTATCCGAACATTTACTGAATGTAGAATTGGTCGTGAAGTAACATATTGTCATGGTGTTTCTCAAGGTGCATTATCAACTTATAATGATTTTTTTAAATTACTTTCAAAGGAGCACATTCTTATACTGCTAACAATATTAAAAGATGAATTCGATTCCATTTACAATGGTGCAGGAATTAGAGCTCAAAACGCGAGGGAGCTTATTTTATGTGTCAAATCACCAATCTTAGGTGATCGCATTAATGAAATACTTGATTTTATGTTAAACTTTTCAGACCGAAAAATCTTAAATAAAGTATATAAAGATCAATCATTTAAGGAATTGTGTAATGGAATACTCGATATTTACCCATAGAATCACTTTCTGTCTATTTCACACTTTTATGGTCATTTGATTGTCACACGACATAAAACGAGCCAAGAAACACCGTAAATTCGACATTTCTTGGCTCGTGTACATTACTCCAACTCAATCGTTCCCGGTGGTTTCCCCGTCAAATCATACAGTACCCTATTTACATGGCTGACTTCATTGACAATCCTACTGGTAACTTTTTGTAGTACCTCCCAGGGAATCTGGGCACTTTCCGCGGTCATAAAGTCAATAGTATTTACTGCACGAAGGGCAATGGCATAGTCGTAAGTTCTCTCATCTCCCATAACGCCCACACTTCTCATATTGGTAAGGGCAGCAAAGTACTGACCTACAGTTTTATTCATACCTGCCTTTTCCATCTCTTCACGATAGATAGCATCTGCTTCCTGCACGATTTTCACCTTTTCGGCAGTTACTTCTCCAATGATACGGATGCCAAGTCCCGGTCCCGGGAAAGGCTGACGGAACACCAATTTTTCCGGAATGCCAAGTTCTAGTCCCAGCTTGCGCACCTCATCTTTAAATAAGTCTCTAAGAGGCTCGATAATATCTTTAAAGTTTACTACGTCCGGGAGGCCTCCCACATTGTGGTGAGATTTTATCACGACAGATTCCCCACCGACACCGCTTTCCACTACATCCGGATAAATGGTTCCCTGCACTAAAAAGTCTACTGCACCAATCTTATTTGCCTCTTCTTCAAAGATACGGATAAACTCTTCTCCAATAATCTTTCTCTTTGCTTCCGGCTCGGTTACTCCTGCTAATTTTTCATAATAACGCTCTGCGGCATTAACACGAATAAAGTTCAAGTCATAAGGACCATTAGGACCAAATACCGCCTCTACTTCATCACCTTCGTCTTTTCTTAATAGCCCATGATCTACAAAAACACAGGTAAGCTGATTTCCAATCGCTTTTGACAACATAACTGCCGCTACGGAAGAATCCACACCTCCGGATAAAGCACATAAAACTTTTCCATTGCCAACCTTCTCGCGAATTGCTTTGATGGAGTTTTCTGCAAAAGCATCCATTCTCCAGTCTCCCGCACATCCACACACACCCATAACAAAATTATTTAAAATCGTTTTTCCCTCAACTGTGTGGAGTACTTCCGGATGAAACTGTATTGCATACAGTTTTTTCTCCTCATTTTCTGCCGATGCCACCGGACAGTCTGCTGTATGAGCAGTAATCTCAAATCCCGGTGCCACTTTTGAAATATAATCAAAATGGCTCATCCAGCAAACTGTCGGAGAAGATACCTTATCATAAAGTTTCGATATTGCCTTATCAACAATAACTTCTGTTTTTCCATACTCTCGGACATCTGCCCTTTCCACTTTTCCGCCTAAGATATGCATCATAAGCTGGGCACCATAGCAAAGTCCCAAAACAGGGATGCCAAGTTCAAATAGTTCCTTTGTATAGGACGGTGAATCTGCCTCATAGCAGCTATTAGGACCGCCTGTTAAGATAATCCCCTTAGGATTCATCTCTTTTATTTTTTCAATATCCGTTTTATACGAATAAATCTCACAATATACATTACACTCTCGCACACGGCGCGCTACAAGCTGGTTATATTGTCCACCAAAATCAATGACGATTACGGTTTCTCTCTTCACAAGTGTACCTCCCTTTAGTTACAAAGATTTTCTTATTTACATGTTGTTTCATTATAATGTAGCTTTTTGTTTTTTACAATAGACCATTTCGCTTTTATTCACACAAATAATCTCTTATTGACATTTTGCTTTCTTTCCATCTAAACTAAGAGAAATACACATGAAAGGAGTTTCCTATGTTTCGTCTTTGGGGAAAGATTTTTAAAGATAACCGTATGTTAAGAGATACTGTAATCTGCGATGACAGTCAAGATACCCGCACGCATAAGATTTTTCGCAGTCTGGATACTATTTGCTATGAGTTTGACCTTAGCAAACCCATCTGGTTAGATACAACTATAAACGACTTCAAAAAGCATGACAAGGCTCGCTTTTATCAGGATAATTTTATCGAATCTATAGATTTCGACTTTTTAGAAATCCATGTAATCGAAGAATAATCTTCTATTTACATCAAGGATGTCATTTCCTGCATAAGCTTTACACTATTTTCAATAGCCATTTTTTCAAAGCTTGGATAGTCCATGTTGGCACTGTGGTCTGCCTTATCTGAAATAGCACGGATTACCACAAAGGGAATCTTATTTAGGTAAGCGCACTGACCTATCGCCGCCCCCTCCATCTCTGTGCAATATCCGTCAAAATCCGAACGTATCTCCCACTTTCTTGTATCATCGGCAATAAACTGATCTCCGCTTACAATTCGTCCTTCAAAAACATCCACATCTGCATTTACTCTTTGATTAGCCTCTTTTGCAAGCTGTCTTAAACTTTCATCCGCCTCAAAAGAATAAACGTCCATTCTCGGAATCTGTCCCTTTTTATAACCAAACTCAACCGCATTCATATCGTGGTGTAAAACATCTGTAGAAATCACTACATCCCCGATATTAATCTCCGCCTTTAGAGAACCTGCAATACCGGTATTAATAATAGCATCTACCTCAAATATATCAATTAAAATCTGAGTACAGCAGGCTGCATTTACCTTTCCTATTCCCGAACGAACTACCACTACATCCTTTTTATTTAAGCGTCCCTGATAAAAATCCATACCGGCCCTACTTACCACGGTCACTTCTTCCATACACTCTTTCAGTTTTGCCACTTCCTCGTCCATGGCACCTATAATTCCAATTTTTTTCATCTTGTTTTACGAGATTTTTTCTCTCACCTTTCCCATTTATCACATAAAGCATTGATCTGATCTGTAAATTTTCCTAAGTCTTTATTAGAACCGCCCTCATTTCTTCCAATGACCGAAAGTAATCTATGACCGGCGGCGAGCAGACGTGCAAAGACAGGATTCACCTTCTTTTCTTTTATCTTTTCTGCATCTTCTGACTTAACCTTTAATCTTATTCCCTCCGCTTCATAAAGCATTTGATTCATTTTTAAATCATACACGGTTCCGCTAAAAGGAGCAATCGCATCATAAGCAAAGCGTTCCCTCAAAAGCCCTGCAAAATATTCAGTAACGCTGTCTTCTCCATGCACCACAAATACTTTTTTAGGTTTCTTTACAAAAGCTTTTGCCCAGTTTAAAAGCCCTGTCTGATCCGCATGACCGCTGATACCCGGGAGCTGGCAAATTTCTGCCGAAACGCTAATCGGTTCCCCAAAAATTTTCACATCCAAAGCACCCTCCACAAGTGCTCTTCCCAAGGTGCCCACTGCCTGATATCCAACAAATAAAACCGTACTCTCACTTCGCCATAAATTATGTTTTAAATGATGCTTAATTCGCCCCGCATCACACATACCGCTGGCAGATAAAATCACCTTACAACCTTCATCCGCATTGATTGCTTTCGACTCTTCACTTGTAATAGACAATTTTAACCCCGGAAAACGAATCGGATTAATCCCTTTGGCAATTAAAGCCATAGCCTCTTCATCAAAACAATCCGAAGTATGGTCTGTAAAAATGGAGGTAGCCTCTACTGCCAGTGGACTGTCTACATAGACCGGAAAGTTTTCGTGTCCCTCTACCATTTTATTTTCTTTAATCTGCCTGATAAAATATAAAAGCTCCTGGGTTCGTCCCACAGCAAAAGAGGGAACCACCACATTTCCTCCACGGTCAAAGGTCCTTTGAATCACCTTTGCAAGTTCTTTTGCATAGTCCGGCGGTGCATTGTGTGTGCGGTCTCCATAGGTGGACTCCATCAACACATAGTCCGCCTCCGCAATAAAACTCGGATCTTTTATCAGAGGTTGATTAATATTTCCTATATCTCCCGAAAATACAATCTTTTCCTCCTGCCCCTCTTCCTCTAGCCATACTTCAATAGCGGAAGAACCCAGCAAATGTCCCACATCATTAAAACGAACTTTAATCCCCTCACAAATTTGTATTTCCTGCCCATAGGAACAGGGCACTAATTTTTTAATAATCCCCTGGGCATCCTCCATAGTATAAAGAGGGGTAAATTCCGCTTTCCCTGCACGTTTCCCCTTTCGGTTTCTCCACTCTGCCTCAAACATCTGTATGTGAGCACTGTCTCTTAGCATAATGTCACACAAATCACAGGTAGCATCCGTTGCATAAACATTTCCCCGAAATCCCCTTGCATACAAAAGCGGAAGATTTCCCGAATGATCAATATGAGCATGAGTCAAAAGAACAAAATCAATATCCGCAATATTACCGGGAATTGGTATATTTTCGTAAATATTAGGTCCCTGCTCCATTCCGCAGTCCACCAAAAATTTCTTTCCCCCGGACTCTACCATATGACAACTTCCTGTCACTTCATGAGTTGCACCGATAAAAGTCAGCTTCATAAACAAACCTCCTTTATACTATACTTTTTTTAAATTTATTCTTATACGAGAAATCCTCTTTTTGAGCTTATCTTTCTACGTATTCCATATCCTCCAAAAATGCTTTGTAGGCACGATAGGTCTCGTAAATATCTGCCTTACTTGCCACTTCATACGGTGCATGCATAGACAAAAGAGCAATTCCGCAGTCAATGACATCCATTCCAAGATTTCCCATAATATAGGCAATGGTTCCGCCACCACCGGCATCTACTTTTCCAAGCTCCGCCATTTGGAAATCAACCTCATGTTTTGCCATAACCTGCCTTAATTTTCCGATAAACTCTGCTCTTGCATCATTAGAACCGCCTTTACCGCCTCTTCCTGTATACTTATTAAAAACTACTCCCCTTCCCAGGTAAGCACTGTTCTTTTTCTCAAATACTCCTCCGTAAAGCGGATCATATCCAGCACTTACATCTGAAGACAACATGGTAGAATTTGCTAAAGTTCTCCTTAATCCCAGATTTGTATCCACCTCCATGAGAGATAAAATCTCAGCTACTGAGTTTTCAAAAAAGCGTGACTGCATTCCGGTCGCCCCCACACTTCCTATCTCTTCTTTGTCTACCAAAAGGCAACAAGCGGTTCTCTTTGCATCCTCATTTTCTAACATAGCAAAAAGAGATGTGAAAGCACAAATTCTATCATCATGTCCATAGCCTAAAATCATGCTTCTATCAATTCCGCAATCCCTTGCCTTACCTGCCGGCACGATTTCCAGTTCTGCTGATAAGAAATCTTCCTCTTCCATGTCATATTTATCTTTTAAAATAGAGAGCAAATACTTCTTGACACTTGCCTTTTCCTCTCCGTCTTCCACAGGGCGGTTACCAATTAGGATATCTAAGTTTTCCCCCTCAACTACCTTTGATGCCTTTTTTTCCATCTGTTCTGCAGATAAATGAACCAGCAAGTCGCTAATCACCAAAACAGGATCGTTTGGTGATTCCCCAATAACAATAGAAAAACTGCTACCGTCTTTTTTCGCTACTACTCCATGCAAGGCAAGAGGTTGTGTCACCCACTGATACTTTTTGATACCCCCGTAATAGTGGGTATCCAAATATGCCAAATCAGAATCTTCATACAAAGGATTTGCTTTAATATCAATTCTTGGAGAGTCAATATGGGCTCCCAAAATATTCATTCCGTCTTCAATCGGATCGCTTCCAATTTGAAAAAGAGCAATGGATTTTTTCATGCAAGGCGCATAAATTTTATCCCCCGCCTTGATTTTTTTTCTTTCTTTGATAAATTTCTCAAGCGGCTCATAGCCGGCCTCTTTCGCCATGGCTATGGTAAGTTCCACACATTCTCTCTCTGTTTTTCCAAGGTCTAAGCACTCTTTGTATTTATCATTAATTTCCTCCAAATGTTCCAATTGGTTTGCATCATACTTTGTCCATAAAGATTTATTCTCCATTTTTGTAATCTCCTCTCTGTTATACTTTATTTATGGGTATATTCCTCATATGGAATTTTTCCATTGCCTTACTTCTAACCACAAGATACTTATCCCCTCTTTTTCTTTCTTTTTAGAGTCTTTAAATACTTTTTTTCTTCGTCTCCGACTCTATAACTCTCTATCGCTTTTTGAATAGTTTTGTTTTGCACCCAATCTGACAAAAAACCATCTTCCAAAAGAGAAATGGTCACCTTATACTGCTTTGCCAGAGCGGTTGCCAAATACCAGGCAATCATCATATTGACATAGTATTCTTCTGATGAAATCTTCCCTATTTCTCTTAAAAATTCCTCTTCAAAATCTTCATCCAAATAGTGTTCCATCATGACCTTAATTCCAAAACGAATCGTATAGGGCTCCTTACTATTCATCCACCGAAATGCATTTTCTTTTAAGTCTTTACGGTGTTTTTTGAAGATTTTTGGCGAGATTAAATCACACGCCGCCCAATTGTCTACATAGGGAAGAAACTCATCCAAACCCTTTATTAGGGTTCTATAATCCTTTTCCTCCGATAAAAGTATTCCATGAAGAAGATTTTCTTCAAAATATTTGTGAGGAAGTTTCTCCATAAAATCCCCAAGCTCATTTTCTTTTTTCAGGCCTTTTGCAAAACTTCTAAGATGAGGCACACGGATTCCTATCATGGTCTCTTTATCTATATTGGGAATTAATTTGGCATTAAAATCCCTGTAAGAAAGATCCTGTAATGCAAACAAGTCTTCCTGTATTTTTGTATGTGCCATAAAAGTCCTCCTACAAAATACTCTCCATTTCTATTTTTTGAACCTGCATCCCACATTTTTCATAAAATGCCAGAGCTTTACTATTACATGCCCATACATTTAAGGTAAGATTATAAAATCCATTCTTTTTTGCATAAGTTTTTACATACTCATAGAGGCTCTTTCCTATTCCACTGCCCCTGATAGCTTCATCCACGCATAAATCATCGATATAGAGTGATTTTATATCTGTGCGAATAGAATCCTCTCTTATTTGTCGGCTTTCACAAAAGACATAGCCCTCTACCAAATCATTTTCATCTACCGAAACAAAAACAGGATTTTTCTCATCCTCTATTTTCTCCAACAAGTCTTCCCTGCTATATTTACTTGCCGGTCCCTTAAAGATATCCGGCCTGCCCTTATGATGAAGCATATTTACTTGCAGCAAAAGCTCCTCTACCCTATCTATATCTTTTTCCGTCATCAGTCTAATTCTAGCCATTTTATCTCCCTTTTTAAAAATTTCTACTAAAGAGACTTCACCAAAGCAGCTCTCTCTTTTCTATCTCCATGCCTTGGATGTGCTTCTTCTGCCGGATAGCCTATGGGAAAAATGGCGATCAAATCAAACTCTTTCATTTCCGGAAAATAAGACTTTAATTTTATAGCATCAAAGTGGCCTACCCAGGTAGTTCCAAGACCTAAATCCTCCACTTCCAACATAGCGTGCGTTGCGGCAATGCTTGCATCCACATCAGAAAAATTTCTGTCATCATACTTTCTAATCCATGCTTCCTCTTGTTTTGCTCCAAAGACCAAAAAGGTCCTGGCATCAAAATGAAAACGAGTGCAATCCTTTAGTTTTTCTACAGCCTCTTCGCTCTCTATTTTCCAGATAAAAAATGGTTGCTTATTGACAGCTGTCGGAGCCAAGATAGCAGCTTTTATAATTTTATCCAGTTTTTCATCTTCTACCTTTTCTTCTGTAAATTTTCTACAAGAAAATCTTTTTTGAGCCAATTCTAAAAATTCCATTTTATTCCCTCCCAATCTTATATAGAAGTGCATTACAGATACAGGCTGCTATATTACTTCCGCCTTTTCTGCCCCTTGCCACAATATAGGGCACTTCCGTTTGCATAATCAGTTCCTTAGACTGGACAACATTGACAAAGCCGACCGGTACACCTATGATAAGTTCCGGCTTTATTTTTTCCTCTTTTATTAACTCGTACAGACGAACCAAAGCCGTTGGCGCGTTTCCTATGGCAAAAATCAGAGGTTTATCAAGCTTTGCTGCCTTGTCCATACTGGCGCTTGCCCTGGTGGTTTTATTTTCCTTTGCCATCTCTGCCACATCTTCATCCGACATAAAACAGTAAACCTCTCCGCCATGCTTAGAAAGATTTACCTTATTAATCCCCGCCTTTGCCATCTGCGTATCCGTGACGATACAAGCCCCTGCTTTGATTGCCTCTATCGCCTTTTCTACCGCACCTTTAGAAAAAGCTAAATTCTTTACATAATCAAAATCTGCACTGGTGTGAATACATCTCTTTACAATATCTTCAGTGCCGGGAATCAATTCCACATTCCCCAGTTCTTGAGAAATAATCTCAAAACTTCTTGTTTCTATCTGCATAGGTTCTATATTTTCTAATTCGACCTTCATTCAACCCCTCTTTCTATTATCTCATATATC
Organism: Lachnospiraceae bacterium; assembly: GCA_036570305.1. Lineage (GTDB taxonomy): Bacteria > Bacillota > Clostridia > Lachnospirales > Lachnospiraceae > JAQVHQ01. Next base: position 379 of record DATCYL010000080.1, on the reverse strand, counting down.
TTTTCCATATCCAAATGTTCTCTAAGATTTTTTGCTAAAAGATGGTACTGGCTCTCTTTAAACTCCTGATAATTTCTTTCCTTTAAAGACTCCAAATAAAGACCTTTTTTTTGAGCAATACTTTCTATTATGGTCTCTGCCAGCCCGGGAGCATCAAAAATCCCATGGATATAACTTCCATATACATTTTCAACTGATAAGCCCTCTATCTTACTTTCCTTAGAAATTTCATTGTAAATTTGGCTGACAGATTGAACACTGCCTTTTACTTTGCTCTCTCCCATGTGTATTTCGTATCCAGCCAGTTCCATACCGGATAGTTTTTTCAAATCCCCGCTTAAGTCTTGAAAACACCCTTTTACTTGACTTCTGACTTTCT
>DATCYL010000079.1:0-5526 GCA_036570305.1 Lachnospiraceae bacterium | reverse complement strand
TGAAAACCTTCTATAAAAAAAGATTTTTGTCAATATACCCTATGTTTTGGATTGCTTATCTTGTAGGATTTGCTTACAGACTTTTAACACACTATAATTGGCAAGGGATTCCCAAGCATAGAATTTTGTACAGTATACTTGGATTAGACGGTCTTTTTATTGCTAATGGAGTAAGAGATTTTTATGTTTTGGGAGAGTGGTTCTTAGGTTTTATCATTTTATTTTATATAGTGTTTCCCGTCTTAAGGGCGGCTGTAAAGAAAAATGCCTGTATCACACTGATCTTTGTGATTCTTCTGGCTCTGATAACGATGAAGGTAGTTTGGAGATATTTTCCGGGGATTGTCACTTCTACCGTTTTATTTGTACGTTTACCGGAAATAGTGTTTGGAATGGTTATGGTCAAATGGAAAGCGAAGCCGTCATTTTTAAGTGGACTTATAAGTCTGGCTGTTATTGTGGCAAATACTATTATAAAGCCGAGCAGTATTCCTATGGATATTCAAGTGTTCTATGTTGGAGTTGCAAGCTTTTTTGTCTTGAGTTATTTGGCAAGTCTTATAAAGAGTGAAAAAGTTATGTTTGTATTTCGAAAAGTAGGGAATTATTCCTATGCGGTATTTTTGGTTCATCACTTAATCACCGATGTGTTTTTTGAAAAAATATCCATGCAGACAATGACAAGAACACAAAGCTATGTGTCTTTTTTGGGATTATGTGTAATTATCGGTTTTTGTGCATGGGTTTTATACCATGTTAATGCACTGGTCCTGCGCATGTTTAGACGGCCAAAAGGCCTTGCATAAGTGTTTCTTGCAATACCATAGGAGTAGTGTTATAATTTGAGGAAGAATGTAAAGAGAAAGTAGACGGAGGAAGAGTTTGATGAGAACTTATTTGGTAACAGGAGGAGCCGGTTTTATCGGTTCAAACTATATTCATTATATGTTTAAGAAGTACGATAATGAAATTCGTATTATTAACGTAGATAAGCTTACCTACGCAGGAAATTTGGAAAATTTAAAAGATGTAGAGGGTAGAGAAAATTATACATTTGTAAAAGCTGATATTTGTGACAGCGAGGCAATCAATAAAATTTTTGATGAAAACGATATTGACAGAGTTGTACATTTTGCAGCAGAAAGTCATGTAGACAGAAGTATTCGCAATCCGGAGGTTTTTGTTAAAACGAATGTATTAGGTACTTTGGTTATGTTAAATGCGGCAAAGGCAGCTTGGGAATTACCGGATGGAAGCTTTAAAGAAGACAAAAAGTTTTTACATGTTTCTACAGATGAAGTATATGGTTCCCTAGAGGAAGACGGAGAGTATTTCTATGAGACAACACCATACGATCCTCATAGCCCATATTCAGCAAGTAAGGCATCATCCGACTTTTTGGTGAAAGCTTATATGGATACTTATAAATTCCCTGCTAATATTACTAATTGCAGTAATAACTACGGACCTTATCAGTTCCCGGAAAAATTAATTCCGCTTATTATCAATAATGCATTACAGGGTAAAAAGCTTCCTGTTTATGGAGATGGGAAAAACGTGCGTGATTGGTTATATGTAGAAGATCATGCTAAGGGTATCGATATGGTACAGGAAAAAGGACGCCTTTTTGAGACCTACAATATCGGTGGACATAATGAAAAACAAAATATTGAAATTATAAACATTATTATTGAGACCTTGCAGGAAATGTTACCTGACAGTGATCCGAGAAAAGCCTTGGTGACAACAGATTTAATCACTTATGTGGAAGATAGAAAGGGTCACGATAGAAGATATGCAATAGCACCGGATAAGATTAAAGAGGAAATTGGCTGGTATCCGGAAACTATGTTTAAAGAGGGTATTCGCTTGACTATCGAGTGGTTCTTTAAAAACGAAGACTGGATGAAGAATGTAACCAGTGGCGATTATCAGAAATATTATGAAGAAATGTATAAATAAATAGAAGAAGCGGGCGGATATGTTTAGAAAAGTGGCATGTACCGCCCTTTGCTTGCTTTCAAAAGAATAAGAGATAGGAGACAATACTATGAAAGGTATTATTTTAGCAGGAGGGTCAGGAACCCGTCTATATCCATTGACAAAAGCAATTTCAAAACAGATTATGCCGGTTTATGATAAACCGATGATTTACTATCCTTTGTCTACCTTAATGTTGGCAGGAATTAGAGAAATTTTAATTATTTCTACACCAAGAGATTTGCCGGTGTTTAAAGACTTGCTTGGAAGCGGAGAACAATTGGGCTTAAAAATGTCCTATGCTATTCAAGAAAGCCCAAGAGGATTGGCAGATGCCTTCATTATAGGAGAAGAGTTTATTGGTGATGATAACGTAGCTCTTGTGTTGGGAGATAATATTTTTTATGGACAGAGTTTTTCTAAAGTCTTAAAAAATGCGGCAGAAAGAGAAAAGGGAGCGACAATCTTCGGTTACTATGTAAGAGATCCCAGAGAGTACGGAGTGGTAGAGTTTGATGAAAACGGAAAGGCTTTATCCATTGAGGAAAAACCGGAAAATCCAAAATCAAATTATGCTGTACCGGGGCTTTATTTCTATGATAATGATGTTGTAGAAATTGCAAAAAATGTAAAACCGTCGGCAAGAGGTGAAATAGAAATCACCAGTGTCAACAATGAGTATTTAAGAAGAGGAAGCTTACAGGTAGAAACTTTAGGACGTGGATTTGCCTGGCTGGATACAGGAAGCCATGATATGCTTTTGGACGCAGCAGACTTTGTGGCAGCTTTTCAAAAACGTCAGGGTATGTATATTTCTTGTATTGAAGAAATTGCTTATAAGAGAGGTTTTATCACCAAAGAGCAGTTGATAGAGCTTGCACAGCCTTTGCTTAAGACTGCTTACGGACAGTATTTGATTGATGTTGCTAATGGACTTTAATTACAGTGATTTTATAGACTATGATAAATAAAGAGAATAAAGATATATTCATCAGTGTTGTGATGACCGTTTTTAATGCGGAAAAAACGGTCAAGCAAACGATAGAAAGTGTTTTGAGACAGACACATGATAAAATAGAGTTTATCATTGTAGATGATGCATCCACGGATAAGACTGTGGAAATCATTAAAAGTATAGAGGATAGCCGCATACGTTTTCTTTCCGTAGATAAAAACAGACATGCGGCAGTAGCTGCCAATGTAGGGCTTAATCTTATTAAGGGAGATTATGTTGCTAAAATCGATGCGGATGACTATTGGGATGAGAAAAAGCTGGAGATTCAGCTTGACTATATGCAAAAGCATCCGGAGTGTGGTGCTTATTTTACCAAAATACATTTGGTGGGAGAAAACGGAGAGGATATAGAAGCTCTTTATCCTGATCTTTATCAGCTTTTTAATATTACTTTTGATACAAGAAGAGAGTGGATGCAGTTTTTTGTGAATCAGGGGAATTGCCTGATTCACCCAAGTGTTTTACTTAGAACTTCTCTTATAAAAGAGGTTGGTTTTCATGATATTTTCTTTTTGCAGGCTCTGGATTTTGAATGGTGGTTAAGAATTTTGTTAAAATCAGAGATTAGAGTGTGTGAGGAGAAGCTAACCTATTACAGGTGGGAAAACAATCCCGATGTAAAAATCAGTTCCGATGGAGAAAAGAGTAATACACGTTTTTTAAATGAAAAGTTTTTAGCAATTATTAAACTCTTTTGGAATATGACAGATGATGAGTTTTGTTACTTCTTTGGAGAGTATTTTAGAGATAAAGATGCTAAAGGCTCTTTGGCTCTTGCTTGTGAAAAAGCCTTTTATATGATTGATTATTTGGGAGATAAGGGACCTTATGCTCTCTGGGCTGTACAAAGCTTAGCTGAAATTTATAAGCAAGAAGAAGGAAGAAAGCTCTTAGAAGAGGTTTATCACTATAATATCAAGGATGGGTATAACATATATACACAACATTTCTTTTTCGACACAATTCTTAAAGAAAAGATTGAGAAATTAAAGGAAAGAGATAGTCAGAAAAATTATCAGATAGCTCTTTTGGAAGCGGAAAAAGAGAGCCTTTTAAAGGAAAATGAACGAGAGCATAAAGATGCTTATGAAAAAGGTTTGGAAAATGAGCGTTTACAAAACCAGTTAGAGTGGCAAAAACGCTTGCGAGAACATTTGGAGGCGGAAAAAACTTCTTTACTTGCCCAAATGAGCAGCATAGAAGAAAAAAGACTTTCCCTGTTACATAAAGTAAATATATTGGAAAAGGAAAGATTAAGGCTTTTTGATGAATTGTCTCAAATATTTGGATCACATTCCTGGAAGATGACAAAATCTTTAAGAGCACTAGGGAATATTCTTAGAAGAATGAAACAAAGATAGGAGAAATAGAAGATGGGAAAAATTACAGTAGAAACATGTGAAATCGAAGGTTTAAAGGTAATTACACCGGCAGTCTATGGGGATGAGCGTGGATATTTTATGGAATCTTATAATAAGCAGGACTACATAGAAGCGGGAATTCCTATGGAATTTGTTCAGGACAACCAGTCAAGCTCTAAAAAGGGAGTGTTGCGCGGACTTCATTTCCAGAAAAATTATCCTCAGGATAAATTGGTTCGCGTAGTCAGCGGAGAAGTTTTTGATGTTGCGGTAGACTTAAGAAAAGGATCTAAAACTTATGGACAATGGTATGGAGTTATCTTGTCTGCTGAAAATAAAAAACAGTTTTTTATTCCTAAAGATTTTGCACACGGATTTGTTGTTTTGTCTGAGTCGGCGGAGTTTGCATATAAGTGTACAGATTTTTATCATCCAAATGATGAGGGTGGACTTAAGTGGGATGACCCTGAAATAGGAATTAAGTGGCCTATTCCAAAGGATATGGAACTGACAATCTCTGATAAAGACCAAAAATGGGGCGGTATCAGCAGTTTAGAGAAGTAATTGGAGGAGATATTTTTGTCCACATATATTAATAATTTTTTGAAATATCGTCCTCTTTTAACAGAGCTGACGATTAGGGATATTAAAACGAGATACAGAAAATCGCTTATGGGTGTTTTGTGGTCTTTATTAAATCCTCTGTGTACAATGATTGTATTAAGTATTGTTTTTTCTAATTTGTTTAAGTCGGATGTTGAGAATTTTCCTCTTTATATCATGGGAGGTCAGGTGATTTTTAATTTTTATTCGGAAGCTACCTCCAATGCCATGACATCCATCATTGGAAATGCATCCTTGATTAAGAAAGCTTATATACCTAAATATTTATTTGTTCTTTCACGTATTTTTTCAAGTGCGGTCAATGTAATGGCATCTTTTGCTGCTTTTATCGGAATTATGCTGGTGTTAAGGGCAGATATGCATTATACACTCGTTTTGGCCTTTGTTCCTATTATTCTTACAACTGTTTTTTCGGCGGGTGTAGGACTTATTTTGGCTACCTATGCGGTGAAGTTTAGGGATATTATTCATATTTACGGTGTATTTATTACAGCTCTTTTATATTTGACGCCAATCATTTATCCGATGAATATGTTGCCGGATTTT
>DATCYL010000078.1:0-2866 GCA_036570305.1 Lachnospiraceae bacterium | reverse complement strand
CATTGCAAAATAGAGTATTTACACTCTATTGCAATGGCTTTTTTATATATTTTTTCCTGTTTAAGGTATTAAAAGCTGTATAAAAAGGGGAAGTCTTAAGGTGCGATAGACATAGAGATTAATTAAACTGACAAAAGATATCTTTTGATGCATAGGATAGCCGGTGAAAAAGGATGATTTTTAAAACAGAACATATATTTGGGAAAGTTGAAAATTCAGCTTTTTTATGGTATTCTAATCAGAAAACAGGAATTATGAAAACGGTCGGGAGGATATATGAAAGTATCGCAGTTAGTGGAAGAAATAGAATATACCCTATTGCAGGGAGATTTAAATCAGGAAGTAAAGGATATTGTTTATGATTCCAGAAAAGTTTCTGAGAATTCATTATTTATTTGTATTCGAGGGGCGATTGTAGATGGACATAGTTTTGTTGCCGATGTGGTTTTTAAGGGTGCCAAAGTCCTTATCGTAGAAGAAGCGGTAGAAGTAGGTGAGGATGTTACGGTTCTTTTAGTAGAAAATACCAGATATGCCATGGCATGTATTTCCGCAGCTTATTTCGGACATCCGGCAAGAAAGTTAAAGGTCATCGGAATTACAGGAACTAAGGGAAAGACCACCACAACCTATATGGTAAAATCCATTTTGGAAAATGCGGGCTATAAGGTGGGACTAATCGGTACTATTGAGGCAATTATCGGAGAGCAGGTGATACCGGCTGCCAATACAACGCCTGAGTCTTATATTGTTCAGGAGTATTTTGCAAAAATGGTGGATGCAGGCTTGGATTGTGTAGTGATGGAAGTATCTTCACAGGGACTTATGTTACATAGAACAGCAGGCTTTACCTTTGAGATGGGGATTTTTACCAATCTTTCTCCGGATCATATAGGACCTCATGAGCATGACAGTTTTGAGCAATATCTGGAATGTAAGTCTATGCTTTTTAAACAGTGTAAAATCGGAATTTTAAATGGGGATGATGAACATTTAGAGGAGATACTAAAAGGGCATACTTGTCAGGTAGAAACCTATGGATTTGGAGAAAATTGCGATTTGCGTGCAGTTAATTCTAAGCTGGTGACAAAGGCAGGTTCCCTGGGAATTGCTTATGATGTAAAAGGACTTATGGAATTTCCGGTGGAAATAGATGCTCCGGGTAAGTTTAGTATTTATAATTCCTTGACAGCAATTGCTATTTGCAGACATTTTAAAGTATCAATAGAGAATATTCAAAAGGCTCTAAAAGGAGCAAAGGTAAAGGGTAGAATCGAGATGGTTAAGGTTTCAGATGAATTTACCCTAATGATTGATTATGCCCATAATGCTATGTCATTGGAAAGTCTTTTGACAACACTTAAAGAATATCGACCAAATCGTTTGGTATGTCTGTTTGGATGTGGGGGAAACCGTTCCAGACAAAGGAGATTTGAGATGGGAGAAGTTTCAGGAAGACTGGCAGACCTTACCATTATTACTTCGGATAACCCTAGAGATGAAGATCCTCAGGCAATTATTGATGATATTAAAGTGGGAATGGAGAAAACTAAAGGGGCTTATGTGGAAATTATTGACAGAAAAGAGGCGATTGCCTATGCGATTTCCCATGGACAAGCAGGTGATATTGTGATTTTGGCAGGTAAGGGTCATGAGGACTATCAGGAGATTAAGGGCAAAAAATACCATATGGATGAGAGAGAACTGATTCGTGATATTCTTAATGGTAAATAATTAAGGGTGAGTAAATGGAAAAAAAATATGCCGATGTAATTGTGGATATTTCAGCAGATAAGTTGGATCGTATCTTTCAATATAAAATAAGAAAAGAGGACAAGGCAGAGATACATATCGGTTCCAGGGTGGAAATTCCTTTTGGAAAGGCAAATCGGCTGATTTCAGGTTATGTCATTGGCTTTTCAGAAGATTCAGATTACCATGAGGAGAAAATAAAAGAGATTAAAAGCGTACTTACCAGGACGAAAGACAGCCAAGGGACTATGATTGCTTTGGCGGAATGGATGAGACTTTCTTATGGTTGTACTATGAATCAGGCATTAAAAACAGTGCTTCCGGCAAAGAAAAAAGATGCAGGGAAAAAACTGACAAGAGTTTCTCTGAAAATTTCTAAGGAATTTGTCGAACAGACTGTAGCGGAGATGAAAAAGAAGGGACGCAAAGCACAAGCTCGTCTTTTGGAAGTTTTGTCAAAAAAAGAAGAAATTATTTATGAAGACTATGCAAAGAACTTGAAACTTACAAGAAAGCTCCTTGAAAGCTTAGAAAAACAAGACCTTATTTTTGTAAGCACCAATAGAAGACTTAGAAACCCCATTAATACAGATACACAAAAAGTCGAGCATTTTGAACTTTCAATGGCACAAAAGAGTGTAGTTCAGAGTATTTTTAGGGAATGGGAAAGTGAAAATGTAAGACCGACTTTAATCTATGGGATTACAGGAAGCGGTAAAACCTTGGTATATATGGAGCTGATTAAGAGAATTCTTGCAGAAAAAAAGCAGGTGATTGTACTGATTCCGGAGATTTCTTTGACTTATCAGACGGTTAAACGCTTTTATGGAATTTTTAATGATAAAGTTTCCTTTCTTCACTCTAAGATGACTTTGGCAGAAAGAGAAGAACAATTTGAGAGAGCTAAAAGAGGTGACATAGAGATTGTTGTCGGTCCAAGGTCGGCTCTTTTTACCCCCTTTTTAAATTTAGGGCTTATTATCATTGATGAGGAACATGAAGCATCTTATAAAAGCGAAACCATTCCCAGATATCATGCAAGAGAAACTGCGATAAAGAGAGCTTCTTTGGAAAATGCTAAGGTTGTCATGGGGTCGGCAACTCCTTCAATAGA
>DATCYL010000077.1:0-20541 GCA_036570305.1 Lachnospiraceae bacterium | reverse complement strand
CATGATCTATATGTTTTTGCAGTTCTACACTGACATCAGGGTCATCTTTGCAAATAGCAGAAAGTTCTTCGTATATTTTTAAAGACCCCGTTGCCACACAACCGGTTCCTGCACAAACTAAAATACGACACTTGGCTTTTTGCATACGCTCAACTTCTTCTTGCCGTATTTTTCCTAATTTTTCTCTTGTATCGATTGCCATCATGACCTATCACCTCGCAATTCTTTCACCATTGCCGTAACCTTTTCCGGTGTCATCGCCGGATGCACATCCTCATTTACCATCACAGTAGGAGCCAATCCGCAAGCCCCCAGACAGGAAACAGTCTCCACTGTAAAAAGCATGTCCTCTGTCGTATGCTTTTTTGCCGATAATCCCAGTTCCTTATATAAAGCTTCCAACACCGGGGTAGACTTTCTTACATGACAGGCTGTTCCGTCACAGACCTTGATAATATATTTTCCCTTTGCCTCAAAAGAAAAATTCTCATAAAAGGTTGCCACAGAAAAAGCCTTTGCTTCTTCTACATGGATTTCTTTCGCTACATAAGTCAAAAGTTCTGCCGGCAAATAACGATATTCCCCTTGTATATCCTGCATAATCGGAATCAAAGAACTCTCTTTTCTTCCATAAAACGCAATAATTTCATCCGCCTTATCATAGTAGGATTTATCAAGCATACATCCCATCCTCCTTTATCCTCTGTTTATTTTTTAATTCACAAGACTGATTTTGTATATTATATCCATATTTTATTTTTTAAACAATATTTTTTAGGCAAAATTTTCAATATTTATACATTATACCTATAATAAATCAGACATTTTTATCAACAATAGACAATAGTCAAAACTAACTTTTTCTATTTCTTACTAAAATGTCCTCATTCCTTTCAGTAAATCATTACACAAAAAAGTGCAGACAGAAGAGAAATTTTCTCTACTATCTGCACTTTCTAATTGTAATCACACAAGCTGCCACATTCACAATAAAATTTAAATCAAACCCATCTCATTATTCATGAGAAAAATTTTCCATTAATTATACCATGAACAATTAAATATGACACACCACCTGTGTAATTAAATTTTTAAACTGCAAAGAAACTCTATCTGCTGTTTCCTGCACCTCTGCATGGTTTAGTTTCGTTTTCATGACACCTGCCGCCATATTGGTAATACAAGAAATTCCACAAACCTCCATACCCATATGACTTGCCGCAATTGCTTCACAGGCAGTACTCATACCCACAGCATCACCACCCCAGCTACGGCACATACGAACTTCTGCCGGAGTTTCATAAGCCGGACCTGTAAGCTGTACATAAATGCCTTCTTTTAAAGGAATATCCAAATCTTTGGCACAAGTTCTAATGATATCTTGCACACGATAGCTGTACACTTCGCTCATATCCGGAAATCTGGTTCCGAGTTCTTCCATATTTTCTCCTATTAAAGGACTTGGAATACCGGTCGCAATATGATCAGTAAGCAGCATAAAATCTCCCGGTGCAAAGGATGTATTTACTCCTCCTGCCGCATTGGTTAAAATCAACTTTTTAGCCCCCATAAGGCCCATAAGTCTAGTCGGCAACACAACATCTGTCATAGGATATCCTTCATAAAAATGCACACGCCCCTGCATAATCACCACAGGTACATTCTCCACATAACCAAAAACAAATCTGCCCTTATGCCCCTTTACCGTAGAAATAGGAAAACCCTCTATTTCCTCATATCCAACTGTCTTAACAATTCTAATTCCATCTGCATAATCACCTAGACCTGAACCTAAAATCAAAGCCACTTCCGGACAAAAATCTGTTTTTTGTCTTAAACTTTTTAGACAAGTCTGAAGTTTTTCATAAGCTTTATTCATCCTCATCCTCCCTTTTGCAATCACTTTCTATCACTTCATTTACAATTGCTTTTAATTTTTTATAATGTTCCTTATCAATAATTAAAGTTGTCTTTTCTTTCCCAATAACTCCATCGTCTGCGAACTTTTTTATAGCACGGTTAATTGTTTTGGTACAAAGTCCCGTCGCATCCGATAAGTCCTGTCGTTTGCTCTTTAAATAATACACACCATCCTTGGCGTAGCGTTCATAGCGATCAGCTAAAAGCATAGCCAGACGGTTAGAACCCTGTAAAAATAAATAGGCTCTGCTGACACGTCCTTGCTCCAAAAGATAATTGCCCATAAGTTTCGCTTCATAACAAAGAGCCTTAATATCGGATTTAATCCATTTTTCAAATTTTTGCTTAGAAATTTTTAATACTTTACAAGGAGTAACGGTTCTTAGCGTTGTACGATATTCATTAAGATCCATCAATATTTCCATCCCACCCATTGCATAGACATTGTCAAACCTCATAAAATCATAAGTAATTCCATAAAAACGATAATCTGTTGCCTTTATAATTCCACTGGCTATAAAGTAAATCGTATCTACCGGCTCTCCCTCTCTTACAAAGACCGTTCCTTTTTCCATATCTTCTGTCTGAAAAGAATCAATCAGCCAGACAGGTGCATTTTCAAAATACTTTTCAAATTGTTCCCTGCGACTTTCATCAATTGTCTTTAAAAAGGGAAAGGCATTTAGCAAGTATGAATTTTTCATGTCACGCCTCCTTAATCGTCCTTAGTAACTTTTCCTTTACTTCCTCTTTTGCAAATGACACCTCGATTGCATTTTTTGTCATACGATAAAGCTCTTCCTCACTAATTTGCAAATTTCTCTGTACATAGTCCATCTCTTTTTGAATAGAAGTATTGCTCACCGTGCGATTATCCGTATTAATCGTTACCAACAAGCCTTCCTTTAAAAATTCTTTCATGGGATAAAAACGCATATCCGAAACAGACTTTGTCTGCTCGTTACTGATAGGACACATTTCTATTCCTATTCTCTTTTCCTTGCACAGATCTTTAATCTCTTTATTATGGCTCATTGCAATCCCATGTCCTACTCTTTTAGCTCCGACAAGAATTGCTTCTTTTATGTTTTCTGCCCGACCACATTCCCCCGCATGGATTGTAAAAGGAATCCCCAACCTGCTTACATGGATAAATAAATCTCTAAATTTCTCCATAGGGTAAGCCGCTTCATTTCCAGCCAAATCTCCGGCACACACACCATCAGATAAATAATTTCTCGCCACATGAAACATCGCTAAACTGTCTTCTTCTTTGTGATGGCGCATAGCACAAACAATCACACCATAATCAATATCACAAATTTCCTTCGCCTCTTTTAAACCGTCCAAAACAGACTCTATAACTCTATCACAAGAAAGACTTTCATTGACAGACAGTAATGGAGCAAAGCGCACTTCTACATATTTTACATTATCCTCTTTTAAAGACAGTAAAAAATCTTTGCTTGCCTGCTTTAAAGACTTCTCTGTCTGAAGCAGGCTAAGAGGAAGGTCAAATTTTTCCAGATACTCTGCTAAATCTCTACAATCTGCACTTACCTGAAGTTCTTTTTCTTCTACCTTTCTCCCCAAAAGCTCCTCCACGCACCCCATTCTAAGAGAACCATCCAAATGGCAATGCAAATCTATTTTGGGTAATGTAAGAATTTTTTTATTTTTTATCATGACCTTCCCCTTTTTGTTTTATTATTTAATAGATTCTACAGTTACAATTTCTGTAGGAACTTCTGCTGCATCTGTTGCAATGCTGTCATTTTCTACTTTAATTGATCCATCTTTTAATCCTGCATAAATCTTATCATAGTCTTCCTGTGTAAATGTTTTGAACTTAGAGTTTTCCATAGGAAGTTCAATACCGTCTTCTTTCGCATCTAAAATTACACTTACACCACCTTCAAATTGATCTTTGTAGAAAGAATCTACTGCATTATATACAGAATTTCCAAGGTTTTTCATAGCAGAAGTAATTACTGTTTCAGACTCTCCCGACTGGTCTACGTCTACACCGATAACTACTGTTCCTGCTGTTTCTGCTGATTTCATAACGGAGTTTCCCACTCCACCGCCACATGCAAAGATACACTCTGTACCCTCATTGTACCATGCAGATGCTTTTGCTGCATTTTCAGGGCTTGCATCAAAGTTTCCAACATAGGTATATTTTACGCTTACATCGCCTTGCTTTAAACCTAATTCTTTTGCAGCCGCATCCGCACCTTGAATATATCCATATCCATAACGAACAACTGCCGGCACAGCAATGCCTCCCATAAATCCAAGCTTATGATAGCCATCCTTTACAGCCGCATAACCTGCAATATAGCCGGCCTGCTCTTCCGCATAAAAAATAGAGCGAACATTCTTTTCAATTTTTGATTCTTTCTCTTTATTGATCGGTGCAGCATCCAACAATACAAATTTTACATCCGGATATTTAGTCTGTGCCTCATAGATAGGATATTCAAACAAAAATCCCGGTGTTACGATTAATTTTGCTCCACCTTTTACCGCCAAATCAATAGCACTTAAACAAGCCTCATCTGATTTTTCTGCAGGTTTATAATATTTACAAGAAATATTATTTTCATCCGCATATTTTTTTAACCCTTCCCAAGAACCCTGATTAAAGGATTTATCATCAATAGTTCCTACATCTGTAATCAAAGCCAGCTCATAACCACCTTTTGCGTCGGAATCCTTTGTAGTTTCTTCTGTTTTTGCATCCGAAGAAGACTCTCCCGGTTTTTTTACTCCACAACCTGCTAAAGTAGACATTACCATTGCCCCTGCTAATAAAATTCCCAACATTCTTTTTTTCATTTTCTTTTCCTCCTTTAGGTAAATTAATAAGATAAAGCTTCTTTTCCTTTGATTAAAGCTACTGCTGAACTTGTTCCTATACGATCACATCCGGCATTTAAGAAATTCTCCATATCCTCTACACTTTTTACTCCGCCAGCAGCTTTAATTCTAACTTTTTCCCCAATGTGCTCCTTAAAAAGTTTCACATCTTCTAAGGTAGCTCCACCACTTCCAAATCCCGTGGAAGTTTTAATAAAATCAGCTCCCGCCTCAGTCACTGCCTTACACATGGCAATTTTTTCTTCTTCATTTAAATAACAGGTTTCTATAATAACCTTTAATATTTTTTCTCCCACTGTTTCTTTTAATGCTTTGATTTCTTCCGTCACTTTTTCGTAATCTTTATTTTTTACATCTGAAATGTTAATAACCATATCCACTTCATCCACACCATCTAAAAGCGCCTGCTTTACTTCTTCCACTTTCGCTTCTTTTGTACTATAACCGAGTGGAAATCCGACAACTGTACAAATGGTAATATTTTCTTTGTACTCCTCTCTTACCCTCTTTATATAAGTAGGTGGAATACATACAGAGGCTGTCTGATAAGCGATTGCCTCTTCACACAAAGCCTTTATATCTGTCCAGCTTGCAAAGGCTTTTAAAAGAGTGTGGTCTACATGTTTTAAAATTTCTTTTGTTTCCATAGTTTTCTCCTTTTCTTTAGTTATAAAATTTTTCTACACCGTCTTTTGTAACTCTGGCATAGATTAGAGGCTTATCTTCTGCTTTTTCTTCTTCAATAAAAATGGAATCCAGATATTTTTTCTCAGCATTTGCAAAAAGTGCTTCTTTAGAGGTATACAAAACTGCTAAAACATCTCCTTTTTCTACTTTATCTCCCACTTTTTTCTCCAGCACAATACCTGCACTATAGTCAATTTCGCTCTCTTTTGTTTCACGTCCTGCTCCTAACATTACAGAAGCAATGCCGCAGCCTTCCGTGTCCATCTTAGCAACAAACCCTGATTTTTGAGATAAAATCTCGTGTTTGAAAGGTGCTTTTTCAAATTTTTCCGTATCTAAAATCACGGATTTATCTCCACCTTGCGCCTCTACCATTTCTGCTAATTTCAAAAGAGCACTTCCATCCTTTATAGCGCCTTTTGCCATCTCTATACAGTCTTCTATACTTCCGCAATCTGCCAAATAAAGCATATTTCCTGCCAGATTCAAGCACACTTCTGTCAAATCCTTAGGGCCTCTTCCGCTTAGTGTTTCAACAGCCTCTATCACCTCTAAACTATTTCCTATATTTTTTCCTAAAGGTATATCCATGTCGGTAATTAAAGCAACTGTATTCTTCTTGGCATTTTCACCGATGGTTACCATCTCTTTTGCCAAGGCAATAGAATCTTCTACCGTTTTCATAAAGGCACCGCTTCCGGTTTTTACATCCAGCAAAATGCCATCATTTCCTGCTGCCAGTTTTTTGCTCATAATCGATACAGCAATCAAAGGAATACTATCTACTGTTGCCGTTACATCTCTTAGTGCATAGAGTTTTTTATCTGCCGGAGCCAGATTGCCCGACTGCCCAATTACACTTACCCCTACCTTATTAACTGTATCAAAAAAATCTTTTTGGCTTAAAGTAGTGCAAAGACCCGGAATAGATTCTAATTTATCAACCGTTCCTCCTGTATGTCCCAAACCTCTACCTGACATTTTTGCCACCTTTACACCAAGCGATGCCACAATAGGTGCAATAATTAAAGTTGTCTTATCTCCAACACCTCCGGTAGAATGTTTATCTACTTTTTTTCCCGAAATCGCAGATAAATCCACCATATCACCGGAATGTGCCACTGCCTGGGTCATAGCCAATGTCTCTGTTTCTGTCATACCTTGAAAGTAAACCGCCATCAAAAATGCAGACATTTGATAATCAGGAATGTTTCCCTGCACATATTCTTTAATCATGTCCTTTATTTCTTCCGAACTAAGGCTTGCCCCATTTCTTTTTTTCATAATTAAGTCATACATTCTCATTTTCTTATTCTCCTATCTGCTTCCTTTATCATAAGGAATTCCTTCTGCCCTTGGCGCTTGTGAGCTCTTTGATAAAAATGCCAAAACAACTAAAGTTGCCACATAAGGAATCATCTTATAAACCTCATTTGGTATCGGTAAAGCTTTTAAACCTGGAATTCCCGAATAAGCACTTGCCAATGTTTTCATAATTCCAAAGAAGAAAGCTGCCATAAAGATACGGTTACTTCTCCACTGTCCGAAAATCAAAACAGCCAAAGCTAAAAATCCATACCCAGCTACGCTGGCATTAAAGTTTGTAGATGTTGGAATTACAAAAACCAAGCCCCCAATACCACCTAAAACTCCCGAAATAATAACTCCAGCATAGCGAATTTTATAAACATTTACTCCTACCGAGTCCGCCGCTTGAGGATGTTCTCCACATGCACGAAGACGAAGACCGAATTTTGTTTTCTTAATAACAAAAGCAGCTATAAAATAAATAACAAATCCTAAATATGTGGTAATATAACAATTTCTAAAAAAGAGTGGTCCTAAAAACGGAATAGAACCAAGTAGAGGAACCTTTGTCAAACGAAAAGTGTCTGTAAACTGAATCTGCTGCATTCCCTGTAAAGTTCTCGCTGCAAAAATTGCAAAGGCAGGTGCAAACATATTTAAAGCAGTACCACTAATCGTCTGATCTGCTTTCATATTAATTGCTGCAAAGGCATGTAGGAGAGAAAAAAGACCTCCGGTTAGTCCGGCAATCAAAATTGCCAAAATCAAAACACCCTGTCCACTCATAGAATCCTGTACCAAGTTAATAAACAAAATTCCTGAAAAGGCACCAAAGACCATGATTCCTTCAAGAGCAATATTTATAACACCGCTTCGTTCCGAATACATAGCACCGATTGCCACAATTAAAAGAGGAATGGCAAAAAACATGGTTTGTTGTACTATAAAATAAAGAATATTCATGATTTTTTATCCTCCTTTTTTCCCTGATTTTCTTTCTCTTCTTTTTTCTTTGCCAATTTTTTTTGGAATTTATAAATAATTTCTTTAAACAGCAAAGAAAGTGCTCCACAGTAAATGATAGCTGCAATGATAATATCAATAACTTCCGGTGCAAAGTCAAACAACTGCATGTTGTAACCACCTACAGTAATGTAACCGATAAACAAACCTGCAAACAAAATCCCTAGTGGGTGAGATTGTCCCAATAAAGCTACAGAAATTCCAGAAAAACCTTCCGGTGCAATAATATCCAAAACCTGCAAATATTTTCCGGAATTTGCCAGATACAAAAGGGCACCTCCGCATCCTGCCAAAGCACCTGCGATTACCATAGATAAGACAATATTTCTTTTTTCATTGATTCCGGCATACTTGCTGGCATTTTTATTTTTTCCACAAGCCTTTAATTCGTATCCAAAGGTTGTTTTTTCCAAAATAATGTAAACGAAAACTACAAAAGCAATAACTACAAAAATTCCCACATTAATATTAGTTCCCGGGAAAAGAATATCCAATCCCCCCTTGGGAAGATTTGCTGTTTTTGCAACTGCCATAGATTGGTTTTTCACCTGGTCATACACGCTTCTTTGAATTCCTAAATTCACCATGTACATCCCGATATAGTTCATCATAATAGCTGCAATAACTTCATTCACGTTGAGGTAGGCTTTTAAAATTCCCGGTATAAGCCCCCATAAGGCTCCTGCAAGCAACGCCACTAAAATAGCTACCATACAGTGAATCCCTGCCGGCAAAAAGGTCCATTTTACCCCTACATAGATTGCCGCAAAAGCTCCCATAGCAAATTGTCCTGAAGCACCTATATTAAAAAGACCTGTTTTAAAAGCAAATCCAACAGAAAGACCTGTCATAATAATCGGTGTTGCAATATAAATCATCTGACCGATTCCTTGCATACCATCTGTAAAACCACCCTGAACAATCATCATAAAACCGCCAATCGACTGACCCGGATTACTACAGACCAAAATAATAAAACCAAACAAAAGACCGCAAATAATGGCAAGCACCGACGCTCCCAAATTTGCACCGGACTCTTTTGTTAAGAATGTTTTTCTACGCTTCATGACTCACACTCCTTTTCGCGCCGGCCATATAAAGCCCTAATTCTTCTACCGTAATTTCTTTAGGGTTTACATCTGCTACAATTTCTCCCTCATACATAACCAAAATCCTATCACTTACATTCATAACCTCATCAAGCTCTAAAGAAACTAAAAGGACACCTTTCCCTGCATCTCTTTGCGCTATCAACTGCTTGTGAATGTACTCGATTGCACCTACATCCAAACCTCTTACAGGCTGTACTGCAATAACAATTTCCGGATTTCTATCCAATTCTCTGGCAATAATTGCCTTTTGTTGATTCCCTCCGGACATTCCTCTTACCAAACTGTTGGCACCCTGTCCCGAACGAATATCAAACTTTTCAATCAAACGATTTGCATAAGCTTTGATAGCATCAAACTTTAAGAATCCATGTTTTTGAAATTTCTTTGTATAGTAAGACTGTAAAATCAGATTTTCCTGCAAATTATAATCAAGCACCAAACCGTCCTTGTGCCTATCTTCGGGTATGTGAGCCATTCCATCTAAACATTTTTGACGTATGGACTCTTTTGTAATATCTTTTCCATTTAAAAGAATCTGCCCTTCATCAATCGCGGTCAACCCTGTAATTCCATAGACCAGCTCCGACTGTCCATTTCCGTCAATTCCTGCAATAGTAAGAATTTCTCCTTTTTTCACCTCTAAAGAAACATTTTTTACTGACTCTTTTCCACTTTTTGACTTGATAGTCAAATTTTTCACCTCTAAAACAGGATCACCTATTTTTACCGGAGCTTTTTCTATCACAAAATCAACTTTACGACCTACCATCATTTCTGACATAGCTTCTTTTGAAGTATCCGCCACATTAATGGTTCCTATATATTTCCCTTTTCTAAGAACACTGCACCTATTTGCCACAGCCTTAATTTCATTTAACTTATGTGTAATAAAAATAATAGATTTACCTTCTGCCACCAGCTGTTTCATAACTTTCATAAGTTCTTCTATCTCCTGTGGAGTAAGAACTGCTGTCGGCTCATCAAAAATAAGAATTTCATTATCACAGTAAAGCATTTTTAGGATTTCCACCCTCTGTTGCATACCCACTGTAATATCGGAAATATAGGCATCTGGATCAATTTTAAATTTATACTTTTCACTTAGAGCAACAATCTTTTTTCTTGCCTCATCCATTTTTAAAAGTCCACCTTGTACCGTTTCATGTCCAAGCACAATACTTTCTAAAACAGTAAAATTATGTACTAATTTAAAATGCTGGTGCACCATACCGATTCCTAAATCATTGGCATCATTTGGATTATTAATTTTTACTTCTTTTCCATTGATTTTAATCTGGCCTTCTTCCGGTTGATATAATCCGAACAAAACACTCATCAAGGTGGATTTTCCTGCACCATTTTCTCCCAACAGAGCATGAATTTCTCCCTTTTCCACCTGCAAAGTAATGTCATCATTGGCCTTAAAATTCCCAAACTGTTTGGTAATATGGTTCATCTCAATGACATATTCCACTTTCTTTCCCTCCTTCTTATAATAAGTCACCGGGTCCAAATCCCTGAGGTAACATTTCTGATAGCAAATAGGACCTACATCCTTCTTTTTCATCGCTTAAAATAATACGAAACTCATCCGGCTTACAAAATTCCATCATTACCTGGCGACATACACCACAAGGCGGGCACATTTTATCCGGCTCCATCCGCTCATCCGCTCCAACAATTGCAATTTTTTCAAATTCTTTTTCTCCCTCAGACACCGCTTTAAAAAAAGCTGTTCTTTCTGCACAATTAGTGGGAGTATAAGATGCATTTTCAATATTGCAACCATGATAAAGTTTTCCTGATTTTGTAAGTAATGCCGCACCCACCTGAAAATGAGAGTAGGGAACATAGGCCATTTTTCTTGCTTTTTTCGCTTCTTCTAATAATTCTAAATCTGTCATTTTTTACCCCTCACACATGATTTCTTTTAGGAAACTTTCTCCATCACTGTTATTTTCTACATGGAAAACATCTAAAATTGTAGCTGCTATATCGGCATAAGTAGCTTTTGTTTTAATGTTTGCCCCTGCCTTGATTGATTTTCCGTAAGCTAAAAATGGAATACATTCACGAGAATGGTCTGTTCCCGGAAATCCCGGATCACATCCATGATCTGCGGTAATCATAACCACATCGTCCTCTTTCATACCTGCTATAAATGTTTTTAATTGTTCATCAAAGGTTGTTGCAGCTTTCGCATAACCATCTATATCATTTCTATGTCCATAAACCATATCAAAATCTACTAAATTCACAAAACAGATTCCATTAAAATCCGTCTTTAACATCTCAATTGTTTTTTCCATTCCGTCTACATTCCCTGAAATTCTTTGTGTATGGGCAATTCCCTGTCCGGCAAAAATATCATAGATTTTTCCGATTCCATAGGTATCATAACCGGCTTTAGAAAGCGCATCCAACATGGTCGGTTTTGGAGGGAGCAAAGAAAAATCATGTCGATTTGCTGTTCTTACAAAGGCTCCGACTTCTCCCTTAAATGGTCTTGCAATAACTCGTCCTACTCCATGTTTGCCTTTTAAGATTTCTCTTGCAATTTCACAATAACGATATAATTCCTCAATAGGGACTATATCCTCATGAGCTGCAATCTGAAATACACTGTCTGCTGATGTATAAATAATCAAATCTCCGCTTTTTACATGCTCTTCTCCGTAATCTCTGATTACATCCGTTCCGGAATAAGGTTTGTTGCATAAAATTCCTCTGCCTGTCTTTTCTTTAAATATATCCAAGACTTCTGCCGGAAACCCCTTCGGATACACAGGAAGAGCTTCTTTTGATACAAGACCTGCTATTTCCCAATGTCCAATCGTTGTATCTTTTCCCTTAGAAGCTTCACACAAACGCCCATAAGCCCCAATAGGATTTTGAGTCTTTGGCAAATAGTCTACCCCCTCGATATTTGCCAGACCTATTTTGTTCATTACAGGTGTATTATAGAATGAGGAGGCGGCAATTGTTTTTAAGGTGTTTGCCCCCTCATCACCGAAATCTTTGGCATCCGGAGCATTTCCTACCCCATAACTGTCTAAGACAATCAAAAACACTCTTTTCTTCTCCATTTTGACATCCTCCTTTTTTATTTTTCTTCCCATTTCTTATATTGCAGTCATTATAAGACAGGTGTTCTTTTTCAAAAAGGACTTTTGTCTCTTTTCTTTAAATTTGCCGTCTTTTTGTCTGATATATATGATTTTGACACCTTATTTTAGTGCATTTTTCACAGGCTTTTTCCTTCTATTTTTTTTATCACTTCAACAATTTCGGACATCAGTCTCTTTTTTTATGCACTAAATAAAACACATAATTTCCCTCTCATTTTCCCCATTTTTATCACTATCTATTGTATAATTTAAGTTATAAATATGGGCTTTATACGAAAGGAGTAAGTATGAATAAAGAATACACAAATATTAATGCTATTCGCCGTAAGGTATTTACCGAGGTGGCACGTCTTGCCTACAATGACGCACCTTCGTCCTCTATTGTAGATTTACCCTATAAAATCATCCCCGGGGAGGTAGCCTCTTATCGTGAGAGCGTTTTTTTGGAAAGAGCCATTGTCGGAGAACGTCTGCGACTTACTATGGGGCTCCCTTTAAGAAAGATGACTGAACACGCTTCTTTAGCAACCGGTATCGAAGAAGCTCTCATTGCCGAGAAGTATTACGAGCCCCCCCTTGTAAATATTATTACATTTGCCTGTCACTCCTGTCCGGACAATGTAGTAAAAGTCACCGATGCCTGTCAAGGTTGTCTTGGTCATCCCTGTACCGAGGTCTGTCCCAAGTCTTGTGTTTCTATTGTCAATGGTAGAAGCCAAATTGACCAAGAAAAATGTATTAAATGCGGAAAATGTATCAGTGCCTGTCCTTATAAGGCAATTGTTCGTTTAGAGCGTCCCTGTGCAAAGTCTTGCGGTATGGATGCTATTGGCTCTGACGAACATGGACGTGCAGATATTAACTACGATTTATGTGTATCTTGCGGCCAGTGTTTGGTAAATTGTCCTTTTGGAGCTATTGCCGATAAATCCCAGATTTACCAAACAATTTTAGCCTTAAAAAGCGATATACCCGTTTACGCTGCTGTTGCTCCTGCCTTTGTCGGTCAGTTCGGCCCTAAACTGACTCCCGAAAAATTAAAATCCGCTTTTCAAAAGTTAGGTTTTGAAGATGTGGTGGAAGTCGCTATCGGAGCGGATTTATGTACTATCGAAGAAGCCAAAGACTTTATGAAAGAAGTTCCCAATGAGCAACCCTTTATGGCAACTTCCTGCTGTCCTGCATGGTCTGTGATGGCAAAGAAGCTTTTCCCTGAACTTGCCGATAAAATCTCCATGGCTCTAACTCCCATGGTCTTAACAGGGCGTCTGATCAAAAAACAACATCCTGACTGCAAGGTAGTCTTTATCGGTCCCTGTGCCGCAAAAAAACTGGAGGCCAGTAGACGCAGTATCCGAAGTGATATTGATTTTGTTCTGACCTTTGAAGAAGTCATGGGCTTATTTGAAGCCAAAGAGGTAAACTTTGATGATATTACAGACACACATGAATTAAAGGATTCTACAGGAGATGGAAGAGGTTTTGCCATCAGTGGTGGTGTTGCAAATGCTGTTGTAAACTGTATCCACGACATAGACCCCAATCGTGAAGTAAAAATAGCAAATGCCGAAGGCTTGCATGATTGCCGAAAGCTTTTAACTGCTGCTAAAAAAGGAAAATATGACGGTTATCTTTTAGAAGGAATGGCATGTCCCGGAGGATGTGTTGCAGGTGCCGGAACTCTACAACCTGTCAAAAAATCTGCCGGACAGGTAATCATTAATATGAAAAAAGCGGAAAGTTCAGGCTCTTATTCCAGCAAATATAAATCGGAATTGCATGTCCTTGAAGAGCGCTTAGAACAAGCCGCTTTATTTAAGGATGAGCTATAAATACCGGAAATACTATGATAATTCTGCAAAAAAGCCATAGCACTTGCAAAAGCAAGCACTATGGCTTTTTACATTTTAATTTTCTATTTTCTTAGCCTATTTTCTTCTATCACACTAAAAACAAACGATAGGATAATCCCCACACAAACGGTTCCCATAGCTACAAAAAATCCTTTTTGATAGCTTCCGTAAGTATTTACAATTTTTCCTACCACAGTCGGTCCAAAAAATCCTGCCAAGGCAAAACCGATAAACATAATTCCATAATTTACCCCGTTGTTTTTTGCGCCGAACTGATCTGCGGTAAATCCGGGATAAATTCCCATAAAGGATCCAAAACAAAATCCCATGATAGAAAGTCCTAAATAAAAAAGGATTTCATCCCCCTCTTTGACATTCAAAAGACTAAACAGACCCATAAGTTCCAAGACAAATGCCATGATAAGTACCTTACTTCTACCTAGTTTATCAGATAAATAGCCGGATAAAATACGACCGGCAGCATTAAAGAGTGCCAGTATAGAAACTGCAGTTGCGGCTTTTGCTGCCGTCATCCCCGCCATTTTTTGAGCCATGGGAGAAGCCTGGGAAGTAATCATAAGCCCACTGAAAGCACCGCATAAAAGCATCAACAGCATCAGATAAAAACGCTTATCCTTAAGCATTTGATTCCATTTGTAATCTTGCCTTTTTACCAGACTTGTATTTTCTTTGGGTTTCCATCCATTCGTAGGCAAAAAATCTGCCGGGCAGCTATCAATAAGAAAAGAACATAGACAGATTAAGACAAGAAAAACGATTCCCAGAACAAGCAAGGTTTTTTCCACACCCAATCTTTGAATCATTTGATTGGCAATAGGAGGAATCAGGACAGAACTTAAGCCGTAAGTTGCCGTTGCAATACCTCCAATCAAGCCCCTCTTATCAGGGAAAAATTTTACAGAATTGCTAATAGTACATCCATAGACCATACCCATGCCAAGTCCACAACCTAAACCGTAAAATAAAATCAAAGCCGGAATACTACTTGCAAAACTTGAACCAAGTAAACCGCAACCAAAAAGAAGCCCTCCTATAAAAACAACCTTTTTCATACCCAGCTTTTCATTCATAGCTCCGCCCGAAATCATAGTGATAGGACCTACAGAATTTGCAACAGTGAAGACAATTCCCAAATTTGCTGCTGTCAAAAGCACTTTGCCACCATTTCCCATCAAGTCATTTAACCTATCTGCCAAGGGCGTAGCAAAAACACTCCACGCATACAAAGATCCTATACAAAGGTTAATCAGACAGCTTGCCAACAATACCAGCCATCTTTTTTTTGTCAATTCTTCATTTCTAGTCTTATCCATTTTTTCTCACCCATTTTAACAATAATTTTTGGCAGGCATCCACACCCATTCCCACATAAACAACACCCACTACCATAGCAATACCAATCTGTATCGGAA
This sequence comes from Lachnospiraceae bacterium, assembly GCA_036570305.1. Classification (GTDB taxonomy): domain Bacteria; phylum Bacillota; class Clostridia; order Lachnospirales; family Lachnospiraceae; genus JAQVHQ01. The sequence goes on along the minus strand of DATCYL010000077.1, from coordinate 5,194 downwards.
GCGTTCCCAAAGATTTTACCGACATAGGTCCCATAATGGTAAGTCCTATTGCCCAACCGCAAAGCCAGGAAGGAGTAAATAAAAATTTTGCAAATGTTTCTCCTATGCATACAGCCAAAGCTCCTAAAACAAATAAGGTTGCATAGAGTTCTACATTGGGAGACAGGGACAATTTTTCCATGACAAAAACAGCCAAAACAGCCCAGATGTCACCTGCTATAAATCCTAAACATATTTTTAAGGCATTTTTCCTCTGATTGCCGTTTGCCACATAAAGCCCTGCACAAATCAATGCCACCGACCCGGTCTTCACCCCTATATAGGGGCTTACTACCGCCCAAATAGGTGGCAGTGCCGCAATCAAAAAAGCCAATATCAGCATAGGCATTTTATCCTTTTTCATATCTTCTCCTTTTGTATCATTTTATAATCCATAGTCTGCCGGATTCCATACAGGAGCACCGGTATATTCTTTGGTTTTTTCTTCTCCTTTTAAAGCACGAAGAGCACCGGATGCCATAGCTTCCATCTCAAATTCTCCGGGATATGCTGTTACCGGCGCTATATAAGAGCAGACTTGAGTAATTTTATTAACTAATTCTTCACTGTGCACCATTCCACCACCAAGTAAAATACCGTCTACCTTACCCTCTAAAACGGCACTCATGGCACCAATCTCTTTTGTAATCTGATAAAGAAGAGCCTCCCAGATGGTTTTTGCCGCCTTATCCCCTTCTTGCATACGGGCTCTTACATCTCTGGCATCAGAGGTCTGTAAATGGCTTACAAAACCTCCCGTTTTTGTACAAAGAGCTCTCGCCTCTTTTTCCGTTACTCCTGAGAAACAATATTTGATTAATTCCATCGCCGGAAGTGCACCGCAACGGGTAGGTGCCATAGGTCCTTCTCCGCCTACAATATCATTTCCATCAACCATTCTCCCCTTTTTGTGAGCAGAAATAGAAATCCCACCTCCGATATGGCATACAATAAAATTACAATCTTCATATCGTTTTCCCATTTTCTTTGCATGGACAATAGCCGTTTCCTTTAAATTCAAAGCGTGCAAATGTACATTCCTATAAATTCCTTTTACACCCGTAATACGTGCCAAAGGCTGTAATTCATCGGTATCCGGAGGATTTACCGCAAAAGCCGGGCATCCTGCAATTTCTGCAAAGGCATTAGCTAAGATAGGTCCTAATTGTGCAGGATGAGAAATTCCGTTAGCTCCCACCTTTGCGTGAGCAAGCAATAAATCATTTAATTCATAAACACCACCCTCAACTGCAAGAAGTCCGCCTCCACGTCCTACAATAGCATCCATTTTGGAATAATCTATTTTGTTTTCTTCTAAAAACTGAAGAATCATCTCTTTTCTATAGGGAAGCTGGTCGCTTACTTCCTGATATTTTGCAAGTTCCTTGGCATCATGAGAAATATTTTTAGAAATAATTTCTTTTGTGTCCTCAAACACAGCAATTTTCGTCGATGTCGAACCGGGATTGATAGTCAATATTTTATAAGTAGACATAATTTCCTCCTATTTTTCTTCACACATAGAAGTGTCCCCTGAAAACAATAGTATTTCCAGGGGATTTTCTTCTTTTACTTCTTAAGTCCCGCTGCACGAACAGCAGAGATAATAATGTTTCCTTTAATTTCTGATACCGGTGCCCCTCTGGAACAGTCACAAACCACCTTGTTAAATCCCTGAAGCATAGGACCGTAAGCATCTGCATGACCAAATTGCTGAATTAGCTTTACACCTACATTTCCCACATTTAAGTCCGGCCATATAATCACATTGGCACGACCTGCCACTTTGCTCTCTCTGTTAACTTTTTTCTTTGCCACTTCAGGAGATATTGCTGTGTCAAACTGAAACTCTCCGTCAATCGCCAAATCCGGTCTCTTTTCATTGGCAATTTTTAATGCATCGGTCACTTTATCAATCAATTCCCCTTGTCCACTTCCCAGAGTGGAATAGCAAACCATGGCACAACGAGGTTCCCAATCAAGTAAACTCTCTACGGTATCACAGGCAGAAATGGCAATATCCGCCAACTGTTCCGGATTGGGATTGGTACAAACCGCACTGTCACCAATTGCTAAGATGGAACCTTCACTACCTGCAAAGCCCGGAATATCACAAATACCGATACTGGAAATCGTACTGATACCCTCTTTCATGCCGACAATCATTTGTCCTGCCAATAGTACATCTCCTGTAGTATTATCGATACCTGCAAAAGTAACTTCACATTCTCCGACAGCCTGCATTACCATAGAATAATACAAAGGATTTTCCATACGTCTTGCCAAAGCCTTGGCTTTTAATCTTGTATTGGGCAAGGCTGTGTATTTTTCAATCAAAGAATCTCTATAACTTTCCTCTTTAATATCTACAATAGTAAAAATTTCTTCCTCATAACCTTTTTGTGAAATACATGCTTTGATTTCCACGGCATCTCCGATTAAGATAGGAAAGATATATCCCTCTTTTCCCGTCTCATAGGCAGCCTGCAACATTTTTTCATTGGTTGCCTCCGGAAATCCTACCTTTTGAGGATTGCTTTTCGCTTTCTCATAAAGTGTATCTAAAATACTCATTACTCTTCCTCCAGAAGTTCCTCTACCTTATCTGTCAAGTCTTTGATAGTTTTACAAGCTGCCGCTACCGGAAGCTGTACTAAAACATCCAATTCATTTTCAATCTCTGATACTAAACCTACCATCAATACAGAAGCTCCACCAAGCTCTTCCTTGATGTCTGTATCCATAGAAATGCTATCTAACTCTACATTGTAAGCTGTTGAAACCAACTCTAAAATCTGACTTTCTAATTCTTTTCTCTCCATGATATTTCTCCTCTTTTCTCTTTGTTTTATTTGTATTCTTCATCCAAGGCAAAAACTACCGTTTTATATCCATCTCTTTGGAAAATTTCCGCATGTACAGAAATAGGCAATTTTTCTATTAATTCTTTTCTGTTTTTCTTAGTAATTCCTTTTACCACACCGTTAAAACAAGCACCCTCTTCTAATTCGATTTCGCCATAAGCATATTTTCCAAGAGCATCGTATTCCGGTTTTGAAGAGAGCGCTGCCGGCAATACGATAGATTTCATTTTTGCTTTTCCACTAATTTCTACCCACTCTGTCTCCATATTTCCACAGCTATTGCAAGCATAAACCGGAGGAAACTCCACACTACCACAGGCTTTGCATTTTCTTCCTAAAATGCGTCCTTCTTCCAATCCCTCATAAAATTTTTCTACTACTTTTTCCAACTGAATACTCATAATAGCCTCCTAATCTTCCAATGTTCTAAGAAGAATTGCAGCTACATTTTGAGAACCGCCGTATCCTCTTAACATTGTTGTTTTTGGTAATTTTTTAACCTGTCTTTCGCCACATTCGCCACGCATCTGCATACATGCTTCGTAAACATCCGCCAGACCTGATGCCGCATGAGCATGTCCAAAGGAAGTTCTTCCCCCATTCGTATTGATAGGCTTATCACCATCATAAGCAGTTCTTCCCTCACAGATATATTTCCATCCCTCTCCATAAGGAAGATAACCTGCGATTTCCGCTGCATAAAGATGGGAAGTAATAATAAAGTCATTAGCAAAGAAAAGATCCAACTCTTCCGGTTTTACACCTGTTACGTCATAAACCTGACGAACAGCCTCTTCAGTTGCACGGATTTCAAAATGAGGAGTGGTTGCTTCACAAGCAGCACTACCTACACCCAATACTTCAATCGGTTTATGTTTTAAGTTCTTTGCAATCTGAGGAATCATCTCTGTCGCACAGACAATCACCGCTGCCGCTCCGTCACATTTTCTCTCTACACCCTCCATACGAAGAAAATCTCCCATTTTAGGATTGTAAGGAGAACGCATGTAACTAATGGCATCTTTAAATCCTTTTTCTTTTGCAATTTCCTCAAACTCTTTTCTTTCCAATGCCAATGGATTTTTTGCTGCATTTCTTCTATTGTTAATTGCCATCCAGTTTAAGGTATCATCCATCTGCTCATTAGTAATTTTTCTTGTTCTTACATAATCTTCTGCCACATCATCATAAATTAAGTTCATCGGAGCAATCAGACTTCTGGCATAGTTTCTGTCATAGAGCCACATAGTGGTTGCCAAAAAACGCTCCATAGTCATTTTTTCTCTCTTATAAGGATGTTTTGGAGTTTCTACAGTGTCGTTAGGACCAAAAGGAGCCGGAACGCTGTCTCCAAACTCTACGCAACCGGATAATACACAGTTATACTTTCCGGATGCTACCGCGTTCACCGCCTGCTCAATTGCCAAATATCCTGTGCAACAAGCTTCAGAATGGTGAATGGATCCTTTTCCTTTCATTCCGAACCAGTTTCCAATCTGGATATTTGGAGTCAAATAATTAGATCCATTTAAAGGGCTGGCCTCTCCGTGGAAATAATAATCTACATCCTGAGGATTTACCCCCGCATCTTCCATAGCCTTTAATGCCGCATAACCAAATAATTCACCTTCTGTCAATCCGTCAGTTTCTGGATTGTCTACCGTATACATAAAAGGAGTACATCCCACTCCGATAATGGATACGCTTCTGCTGTATTTATTTACTTTTGTCTGATTCATAGTCCATTTCCTTTCTATGCAATTTATCTCTTCTTACATGGAATCGGTTTTTGAGGACATCTTGGCTTTATAGTCCCCGCCAAAACAATCGCATCCTCATCACAAGCTTCCATACAGTTACCACACTGAGTACATTCTTCCTGGTCAATGACATGGACAAACTTTTTCTTGCCCATAATTGCATCATCATCGCAGGCATCAATACAATCACCACATCCGATACAATCCGCCGCAATAATATGGTAGGTCATAAACTTTTTACAAACACCTGCCCTACAACTTCTTTTGGAAATATGATCTTCAAAATCTTTCTGATAAAGTGAAATTCCCTGCAAAACCGCTTTCGCAATATTGATTCCATCATCACACAAGGATTGACTCTCCATCATACCGCACAAATCCTGTACTAAGGCAAGGTCTGTTCCTTTTGCTTTTTTTTGTGTCATATCCTGAAAAATGCTTGATAGCTGAGTAACACCTTCATATCCAAAAACACATTTTCCGCAATCATTACAGGGACTGTTTTGTGCCTCTGTTTTTAAAATATCTACA
>DATCYL010000076.1:0-12580 GCA_036570305.1 Lachnospiraceae bacterium | reverse complement strand
AGACAGACCGGGTTTGGGGACAGATTTTGGTCAGTAAAAGAGGGAAAATGACCATTAAAACAAAGTCGATAAAAAATGAAAAACAACATAGCTTGGACCATAACCGAAAGAAAAATTATCTGATAGAGGAGGGAAGGCCTCTTTCTTACCTTGTGGATTTGGGTGTTATGACAAAAGAGGGGAAAATCATACATTCCTCCTACGATAAATTTCGTCAGATTAACCGTTATTTGGAATTTATAGAAGATATTCTGCCAAAGCTTGACAAAGAAAGGGAAATTACTATCATTGATTTTGGTTGCGGCAAATCCTACTTGACATTTGCTATGTACGATTATCTTTGTCTACAAAAGGGGTACGATGCCAAGATTATCGGTCTGGATTTGAAAGAAGAGGTAATCAAAAATTGTAATGCTCTGGCAAAAAAGTATGGTTATGAAAAACTGTATTTTCATGTAGGAGATATTGCTTCCTTTGAGGGTGTGGATAAGGTGGATATGGTAGTAAGTCTACATGCCTGTGATACGGCAACGGACTATGCACTTTCTAAGGCAATTTTGTGGGGTGCCAAGGTGATTTTTGCGGTACCCTGTTGTCAGCATGAAATGAATGCACAGATAGAAAATTCTTTGTTGGCACCGATTTTTTCATATGGGGTTTTAAAAGAGAGAATAGCTGCCTTACTAACAGATGGTCTGCGCGGTAAAATACTGGAGTGTGCAGGTTATGATACACAGATTTTAGAATTTATAGATATGGAGCATACTCCGAAAAATCTTTTGATTAGAGGAGTTAGAAAAGGGGATAAGAAAGAATTTTCAAGAGAACTTGCAAGCCTTTGTGAGGCTTTTAATATCAATCCAAGTCTGAAAAAATTGCTTTATCCCGGGGGAGAAAACAAAGCATGAGAAGAGGTTTACCGAAAATCATTATTTTATTTGTAGTATTTATAGTATCACTTGTGATTTTTACCGGATTTATGAATCGCGGAAGAAGCCAAAATATAGAAGAAATGAAAGCTCCAAGTATTCCTTTGGTGACTTTATATTATCAGGATGATGCCATTAATCAGATGCACGGATACCGACAAAAAATGCAGGTTCAGTATATCCGTGACGGGATTACACCAATCGAGACGGACAGAACCTTAAGCGTGGGGGTAAAAACTTTTGGAGAAAAATTTGATTCCATGACATATGAAGTGATTACCGCCGATGGCAGCAGTGTAGTGGAAAATGGAAAAATCGGAAGTTTTTCGGAGGATGGAGATACAAAAAAGGCAAATTTTAAGATAGAAAATCCTATTTTAATGAATCAGGAGTATAGTCTTTGTCTTACTATTCATCAGGGAGAAAATGAGACCTATTACTATACGAGGCTTTTACAGCGTTCAGGATTAAATATCAGTAAGTATCTGGATTTTGTGCAGAGTTTTTATGAGAAATGTATCAATAAAGATAAGGAATCAGGTTTGGCGGTTTCTTTGGAATCAGATGAGACTGCATCCAATAGTAGTTTTACTGATGTCAATATTCACTCCAGTCTTACCCAAGTTACCTGGGGTGAATTACAGGCTAAGATTTATCGAAAGGCAGTTCCTACGATTGAGGAAATTAATCAAACGACAGCCAGTATTAGTTTAAACTATATGATTTCAGCTCCCAATGAAAAATCCGAAACAGAACTTTACTATGTAAAAGAGTTTTATAGAATGAAATATGATCAATCTAAAGTGATGCTCTTGGATTTTAATAGAAGTGCCAGCCAGATTTTAAATGGTGAAAATGCAATTTTGACCAATCAAGGAATTAGTCTTGGTGTTAATAAAAAAGATCTGCAATATGTAACAGATAATGGTGGCAATGTAACTGCTTTTGTAAATAACGGGGATCTGTGGTCTTATAATGCAGGTGCAGATAAACTAACACAGGTTTTCAGTTTTCGAAAAAATGATAAGGCTGACGAGAGAAATGATTACGTTTCTCGAAATATAAAAATAGTAAGAGTCGCAGAAAACGGAGACATTGACTTTGTTTTATATGGTTATATGAACAGAGGAGAGCACCAAGGACGGTCGGGCATAGGAATTTATCACTATAATAGTGAATTAAATGCCAATGAAGAAAAAGTGTTTATTCCGATTACCAAGTCATTTGAGTTTTTAAACAGTGAGATTGAGACATTGGCTTATGTAAATACAAACAATCAATTCTATGTTTACTTAGAAGGAGATTTGTATAAAATTGATTTAAATAAAAAGAAATCGGAAATCATTCGTGAAAATATCAACCCGGATTGCCTGGTGATTTCAAAGACTCAAGGTCATATTGCATGGATGGAGGAGATGGATGAAAATGCTTCGAAAACCATTACTCTTATGGATTTAGAGAGTGGAAAACAAAATAAGATTGCTGCCGGTGAGGGAGAAAAAATTAAGGCCTTGGGATTTATGAATGAAGATTTTGTCTATGGATTTGCCAAAGATGAGCACATTTTTAGGGATGCGGTAGGTAATGTCACCTTTTCTATGTATTCTATTAAAATTCAAAATTTCGATGGAGTCTTAATCAAGGAATACAGGCAGGATAATGTTTGGGTAAAACAGGTCAATATTGAAGAGGGGCTTTTGGAACTACTTAGGATGAGTCAGGATGCGAATGGAAATTATGTGGAAATTGCGAATGACCATATCATGAATAATTTGCAGAAAAATGATGAAAATGTAAGTTTAAAGTCCAGAGTGACCAAATTAAAGGGTACACAGCTAAGTATGGTTTTAAAGGAGCCTATTGAGGATAAAAATCCTCTTTTCGTTTATTCCAGAGTGGCACAAAGACAAAAAAATGAGCTGCTTGCCCTCGATATTGTACCAAAAGAAGACAGCGGACATTACTATGTCTATGCACAGGGAGCTTTGGATAGTATATGGACTAAGGCAAAAGATGCTATTGTACGTGCAGACCAAACTATGGGAGTGGTTTTAAATAAAAGCCAACAGTATGTATGGGAGAGAGGTAATCGGGTAAATGAGACTAAGATTACACTGGAAGAGACCTTGCCGGGAATTTTAACGGGAACTTTAGATGAGGCACAGTTACAGGAATTGTTAAAAGATGAGGCACAAGTTTTAAATTTAACGGGGTGCAGTCTGGAGCAGGTACTTTATCAGGTAAGTCAGCAAAGACCTGTGGTGGTGAAGGTATCCGATACAGAATCCAGAGTAATTGTAGGCTATGACCGTTATAATACCTGGCTTTATAATCCTGCGACTTTAGAGGTAACACCTTATGGTATGCAAGACAGCACTAATCTTTTTGCGAGTTATGGAAATGTTTTTGTGGGCTATATAGAAACATTTCATCCTAAGTTAGCCGGGCAGGCTTCTTAAAGAGTGTAAGTTAGCCTTTGCGAAGAATAAAAAAGGTGGTAGAATAGAAGAAGTTTATAGATAAAGGAGAGCGTAAGATGAATCTTATCACTGTAAAAGAGATATATAAGGAAAGAGAAAAATTTATAGATAAAGAGATTACTGTGGGAGGTTGGGTGCGAAGTATTCGTGATTCTAAAACCTTTGGTTTTATGGTAGTTCATGACGGTAGTTTTTTTGAGACTTTACAGGTGGTTTACCACGACAATATGGAGAATTTTGCGGAAATTTCAAAATTAAATGTAGGAGCTGCCGTGATTGTAAAAGGAATTTTGGTGGCAACTCCGAATGCCAAACAGCCTTTTGAAATTCAGGCAAGCGAGATAAGTGTAGAGGGGGTATCCGCTCCGGATTATCCTTTGCAAAAAAAACGTCATTCTATGGAGTATTTAAGGACGATTTCTCATTTGAGAGCAAGAACTAATACTTTTCAGGCAGTTTTTCGCGTACGCTCTTTAGTTGCTTATGCGATTCATCAGTTTTTTCAGGACAGAGGTTTTGTCTATGTCCATACTCCAATCATTACCGGTAGTGATGCTGAGGGGGCAGGTGAAATGTTCCAGGTAACTACTATGGACTTAAACGAGTTGCCAAAGACTGAAGATGGAAAGCCGGATTTTTCACAGGATTTCTTTGGAAAAGCGACAAATTTGACAGTGAGTGGTCAGTTAAATGGAGAAACTTATGCCCAGGCATTTCGTAATATCTATACCTTTGGCCCTACTTTTAGAGCGGAAAATTCCAACACAACCCGTCATGCGGCAGAGTTTTGGATGATTGAGCCGGAGATGGCATTTGCGGATTTGCAGGATAATATGGATTTGGCGGAGGCTATGTTAAAATATATTATCAATTATGTATTAGAGCATGCCCCGGAAGAGATGGCATTTTTTAATTCTTTTATTGATAAAGGGTTAATAGAGAGATTACAGTCGGTAGCCAATGCCTCTTTTGCCCATGTCACTTATACAGAGGCGGTGAAGCTCTTAGAGAAAAACAATGATAAATTTGATTATAAAGTAAGTTGGGGATGTGACTTACAGACAGAGCATGAGCGTTATCTGACAGAAGAAATTTTTAAGGGTCCTGTTTTTGTTACGGATTATCCGAAGGAAATTAAGGCCTTTTATATGAAGATGAATGAAGATAATAAAACAGTAGCCGCAATGGATTGTCTGGTTCCGGGAATCGGTGAGATTATAGGTGGAAGTCAAAGAGAAGATAATTATGAGAAATTACTTGCTCGAATGGATGATTTAGGATTAGAGGCAAAAGACTATGACTTTTATTTGGATTTGAGAAAATACGGCTCTACAAGACATTCCGGATTCGGACTTGGATTTGAGCGTTGTGTTATGTATGTAACGGGTATGGGAAATATTCGTGACGTTATTCCATTCCCTAGAACCGTAAACAATTGTGAATTATAGAGGACATCTTTATGAAATTTTTTCATGTAGCAGATGTGCATTTAGGAGCAGCCCCGGATGTGGGCTGCTCTTGGAATAAGGAGAGAAAATCGGATATCTGGGAAAATTTTAGGCGTTTAATAAAATTGGCAAAAAAACAGGAAATTGATTTGCTTTTATTAGCTGGGGATATTTTTCATGGACAGCCAAAGGTAGGGGAAGTAAAAGAATTAAACGCTTTGCTGGGGCAGATTCCGGAAACTGAAGTGGTAATGATTGCGGGAAATCATGATTATATTAAGGAAAAATCCTCTTATCTTGCTATTCAATGGAATCCAAATGTGCATGGTTTGTGGAAGAAAGATATTCATCGGATTTATCTGCCGAAATTAAATACTTACGTGTATGGCTGTAGTTACCATACAAAAGAAATTACCGAAAGATTATATGATGCTCTTGATAAAGTGGAAAAAGAAAAAGAAGCCGTGCATATTTTATTGGGACATGGAGGTGATAAGAGACACTCTCCGATTGATTTTAAAAGGTTAGGGATGGCAGGTTTTGATTATGTGGCATTAGGACATATTCATAAACCGCAGATTTTAAGTCCTAATAGGATTGCCTATGCGGGGGCATTGGAGTCTATAGATAAAAATGATGAGGAAAGCCATGGCTTTATTGCGGGAAAAATAGAAGGTAAAAAAGTGGAAGTTCACCAGATTCCTTTTGCAAAATGGGAATACAAAAAACATATCATAGAGATAAATCCGCAGATGACACAGACAGATATAGAAGTTTATTTGCAAAAGTTGATAAAAGAGTATCCTCTTTCCATAATTTGGAAAATAGAATTAAGGGGCAAAAGGGATATGGATATTGTTTTTGATATAAAACGTTTGCTTTTCTATGGAAATATTATAGAAGTAAAGGATGAAAGCAAGGTTGATTTTTGTCTGGAAGATTTAAAGAAAACTTATCAGGGAACTTTTATTGAACTATATATTCGACAATTTGAGAAACTTCCGCAAAGCAAAGTAAATAAAAAAGCTCTGGAGTATGGTCTGTGGGCAATGCTGGAAGCGAGAGATTAGAGAGGAAATACTAATTGCAAATCAGAGAAATATATATAAAAAACTTTGGAAAATTTCATAAGAAAGAAATTTCTTTCCTACCTGGAATCAACCTCATTTATGGGGGAAATGAAAGTGGAAAGTCTACCCTACATGAATTTTTAAGAGGAATGTTTTTTGGCTTACAAAAATTCCGTGGACGGGCAGCTAAGACAGATAGCTTTCATCTATATCAACCGTGGGAAGATAAATCGACCTATGGTGGTATTATGCGTTTTGTCTGCGATGAGAAAATCTTTTGTCTGGAAAGAGATTTTCAGACTATGGAAGTTTCTTTGTCTTGTGAAACAGATGGAGAAAGGTTGTCTCCCGAGCAGGGGGATTTAGACTTTTTGCTTGGAAATATCAGCAAGACAGTTTTTGATAATACAATCTCTTTTTCTCAACTAAAAACGAAAACAGAAACAGCTTTAATCGAGGAAATTAAAAACTACATAGCAAATTTTAGGGAGAGTAATGACGGGGAATTGAATCTGACAAAAGCGATACAGATTCTACTTTCCAAGAAAAAAGATTTAGTAAAAGAAATAGAAAAAGAGGAAGAAAAGAGACTCATTTCTTATAGAGAAATACAAGGTCATTTTAGCTATATAGAAAAAGAATTAGACGAAATAGAAACAAAGATTCAAATGACTTATAGAGAGTTGGAAGAAATAAAAGCTATGGATGAGTTAGAAGAAAAGGATTTCTTTCAAAAAAATAAAATAGCTTTGTGGATGTTTTTTTTGGTCATAGTATTGGTAAATATAGGATTCTTATTGGATATAAAGTTCTTTTTGCTTCGTTTGGGATTTGCAGGTCTAGCTGCTTTTTTAGGTCTGGCAGAGATTCTTTCTTTGATAAAGGTTAGGAAAAAGAGAAAGAGTTACTCCTTGAGTGTGTCAGAGACCATAGAGCGTAAAAAGTGGACTCTTTTACATTTACAGGAAAGTAAAAAGGAAAAGGAAGAAGAGTATGGGGAAGTGAAAGAAGCTATGGATTTTTTGCCTCCGCTTACAGAGGAAGAAAAAAGGCTTTATGAAGAAAAAAAGGCGATTGAGTTAGCGATAGAACATATAGAGCTTCTATCAGATAAGATCCAAAAGGGGATAGGGAAAGAAATAGAAAATCTTATGTCCAAGATATTAAAAGAGGTGACTTTAGGAAAATATGAGCATTTGCATTTGGGAGAGGATTTTTCTTTTCAATTAGAAAATAAGTGGCAGAGAATACCGGAATATTTTTTAAGTGTGGGAACACTTCATCTGGTTTATTTTACATTTCGAATGGCAGTTTCCCGAATTTTATGTAAGGAAGAAATTTTGCCTTTATTTTTGGATGAAGCATTTTCTATGTATGATGATGAGCGTGTGGAAATGCTTTTTCGCTGGCTGTCAGGGCAAAAAAGGCAGGTGCTTATTTTTACATGCCAGAAGAGGGAAGAGCAGATATTATTAAAATCAGGCATTCCTTTTCATAAAATCACCTTGTAGGATATAGGGGAAAGCTACTTCATTTTCTTCTTATAAGGGATAGGATATAGAATAAGTATCCGCTGTTGCAAAAAAAGAAGTTTTGACCGAATAAGTCAAAACTTCTTTTTTCTTAAATTGCTTCATGGTTATTATGTTTTGCAATAACTTTATTAATTCTTTCTACCGGATTTAATAGGTGACTGATGGATACATCATGATTTAAGGTATCAATTAAGAGTGCAACATATTTACTCAAATCACAATTTACATAGTAAGGGCGTTTTAAAAGCTCCGCTTCCTGATAAATTAAGTTGGTAGTGAGTACTCTGTCGAAAATTCCTTTTTCGTAAGCTTTGTCAAATTTTTCAAGTCCATTGGTAAAAAGACCAAATGTGGAACACATGAAAATTTTGCGGGCACCGCGTTCTTTTAGTAAAGCGGCAACCTCCAACATACTGTCACCGGAAGAAATCATGTCATCCATAATAATCATATCTTTTCCGGCTACATCGGTACCCAAAAATTCGTGAGCAACGATAGGGTTTCTGCCATCTATGATAGTAGAGTAATCACGTCTTTTATAGAACATACCCATATCTACACCAAGGACATTGGCAATATAAATAGCACGTCCCATACCTCCCTCATCAGGGCTAATCACCATTAAATGTTCATTATCCAATTGAATGTCGGGCTCTTTGCGGAGTAAGTTTTTGATAAACTGATAAGAAGGTTGTACAGTTTCAAAGCCATGAAGTGGAATAGCATTTTGCACACGAGGATCATGAGCATCAAAAGTAATGATGTTTTCTACCCCCATATCTACTAATTCCTGAAGTGCGTTAGCACAGTCTAAAGATTCACGATTGGCTCTTTTATGCTGTCTGCTTTCATATAAAAAAGGCATGATGACATTGATACGTCTTGCTTTACCGCCGATTGCAGCAATAATTCTCTTTAAATCGGCATAATGGTCATCCGGGGACATGCAATTGACCTCACCTCTTAGGTTGTAGGTGATACTGTAATTACATACATCTAAAAGAATATAGATATCATCTCCTCGAACTGATTCCTTAATGAGACCCTTTGCTTCACCTGAACCAAAGCGGGGTACATCTGATTGTATTAAAAAGGTATCTCTGTCGTACCCTTCCAAAGCAAGAGTTCCCTTTTGCGAGTTTTCCCGCTCTTTTCTCCAGCTCACCAAATATTGGTTGACTCTTTCACCCATAGACTGACTACTCTCCATGGCAATCAGACCAAGTCTTCCGACGGGTAAGGTGTTATTTAGGGATAAGTTGTTTTTTTGACTCATTCTTATTTTCCTCCTGAAAGACGTTTTTGTAATCGAATATCATCACCAAAGAGTTTTAGCATAGTATAGTGACTACTAATTCTTGAAAAAACTCGTTCGGAATATCGTTCACTAAATTCGTCCATTCTTAAATTCGTAGAAATAATGGTTGATTTTTGATTCTGTATTCTCTCATTTAGACACATAAAAAGCTGAGAACCGACAAAACTATTGGTAAGTTCGGTGCCCAGATCATCAATAATCAATAAATCACAGTCTAAGACATAAGTGTTATTATCAAATTCCTTGTTTTTGGAAAAGGCATTTTTTTCAAGTAGGGAAATCAAATCATAAGCAGAAAAATAAATCACACTATGTCCGGAGTCGATAAGCTCCTTGGCGATACAGTGAGAAAGGAAAGTTTTCCCGACGCCTGTGTTTCCGAAAAAAATTAAATTTTCAAATTTTTTGTCAAAGTTGGCAACAAACTGTTTAGAGATACCGACAGCATGTTTGGCTACATCCAAAACGGTTTGCCCTGTAATTTCGTTTACTATTGTATCAGAATAATAATCAAAAGAAAATAGGTTAAAATTTTCTTTTTCCAAGATATTGGCTAAGTTAGATTGCGTATAAAGTAAATCAACGGCAGCTTTTTGAAAACAAGAGCATTTTTTGTTGTCGATAAATCCTGTATCTTTACAGAGGGAACAGTCATAATGCATCTGTAAATAATCTTTAGGAAAGCCGTGGGAGAAAAGAAGCTCCTCTTTTTCTTTAGAAAGCTTTTCTATTTTTTTGTGTAAATCAAAAGGCTCCCCCTCGGAAAAAAGGAGAAATTTTGCTTTTTGTATACTAAAAGAGGCAATCTCTTCATCAATTTCTTTAAGTCTTGGAATTTCTCTGTAGGCTTTTTGAATTCTCTTATCTAAATTATGCTTATGACGAAATTGTTTTTTGTCATAGTCTCTTAAAATTTCATCATATTGGAAATTTCTTAGGGGCATGGTAAGTATCCTCTCTTACATAAATTAACGATTAAGAAGCTGTTTTTCCAACTCTCCCATATCGTAGTTTCGCTGCTGAAAATTATTAAAATGGTTGGTCTGTGTTTTTGTGCTACTTTCTCTGTCGGCTTTCTTATGCTTTTGCTGATTCTCTTTGTGTAAGAAATCCAGTTTTTCTATGTCGGATAAATTGTGAACCTGTTTACTGTGCCATTTGCCTAAAATACTGTCAACGTATTCTAAACGCGGTTGACCTATTTGAGAAATGGTACGACGGCAGGCTTCCTCTATGATATCCATGGTAAAAGCATAGGTGTGAATCCAGGTATCTATTAATTTTTTTTCAGACTCTATAGGGTCTCGATTTCGGATACCTAAGGCTTTAAAGACCGAATAATAGGTAGAATTATAGAGGCTGGAGGAATTTTTTGCCATTTCTACGCTGCTAATATGATCCTTATGCCAGGCAAAAGCTACAGATTCGATATAGCGTATGCTTTTTTTTCCTTTGCTTACACAGTATTCAATCAGATATTCCAACAAATCAAAGGAAAAATGAAGTTTTTCATAGAAAAATAAAATTCGCTCAGCTTCACTGGGACTTAAAGTCTTTCCTAAATACTGTTCAGCAATAAAGAGTAACTGTTTGATTTCTTCTTTTTCGAGCAAAGAAGCAATTTCTGAGGAAGTAAGCGTGGTGGATACGGGTTCTTTTTTTTCTTTGGCTTCCCCTTTCATAAGGTTTTCTTTAGGGGAGGAAGCTATTTCCCTTAAATCCTCTTTAACAGTAGATTTAAGTAGAGGGAAATCAATACTAAGAATCGTATTATTTTCTCGTTGTAAAGAAAGAACGCCCACTTTTTCCCAGTAAAGAAGGGCACGAATAATGTCGCTTTCGGTACAAGCTAAGGTATCAGCCGCAGTTTCCAGGAGGAAATCCTTATGGTTATGATTTAAAGTGCGAATCAGATACAAATAAATCTTTACAAATTCCCCGTTGGCTTGAGGCATATAGTAATCAATAAAATTATTGGAAATAATTGTGGTTGCGCCTAAATAAGGGCTTTTTAACTTAATGGGACTCATCATTTTCTCTCCTAAAATTGAATAGGGTCATTATAGCATAGGAAAAATAGAAAGAAAAGCAAGGCGATTTCATAATAGAAATGTGGAAAAATGTGGATACTGTGGATAAAAATAAAAAAGGCTTAAAAAAGATGTAAAATTCAAGAAAAAAGAGAAGCTACATAAAGGATACTTATAAACAAAAAATCCACACTTTTATCAACAAGATATGTTCATAAAAATGTGGATACTGTGGATAACTATTTTCCTAACAGCTTTTCCCCGATAACGACTACATCTCCGGCACCCATAGTTATCAACAAATCACCGTCGACACAATTTTCTAATAAAAAATTTTCAATCTCATCAAAGGTGGGGAAATAGAAACAATCTTTTCCTAAAGATTGGAGTTCTTTTTGCAAATCTTTAGAGGATATATTTAAGGTATTTACCTCGCGAGCTGCGTAGATATCTGTTAAAACAATTTTATCTGAAAGAGTCAATGCTTTTGCAAAGTCTTTCAAAAGAGCTGCGGTGCGTGTGTAGGTATGAGGTTGAAATACGCACCATAAAGTCTTATGTGGATAATTCTGTGCGGCTTGCAAAGTCGCTTTGATTTCTGTGGGATGATGAGCATAATCATCAATAATCGTAATACCTGCCAAGTTTCCTTTATGCTGGAATCGTCTGTCGGTTCCGGTGAAGCTAAGGAGGCCTTTTTGAATTTTTGCATTATCGATTTTTAAGGTATGTGCCATAGCGATGGAAGCTAGGGCATTGGAAACATTATGAATACCGGGCACTTTTAAGGAGAAACGTTCGATAAATTCTCCCTTATAGTAGCAGTCGAATGTGGGATGGGAAAAGGCATCGAAGCTTATATTTTTGGCTTGGTAATCGGCTTCGTTTTCCAATCCATAGGTAATTACCTGACACTGTAAATCTTTTAAGATATCCTGATAAGAAGGCGTGTCAGCATTAATAATGAGACTGCCGTCTTGGGGCAAAAGTTGTGCGAATTTGTGAAAAGAAGAACGAATATCCTCTATATCTTTAAAGAAGTCCAAATGGTCGGCATCCATATTTAAAATAATACTGATCTTAGGATAAAAGCTTAAAAAACTGTTAGTGTATTCGCAGGCTTCGGTAATAAAGGTATCGGATTGTCCAACTCGTATATTGCCGGAAATAGAAGGGAGAATTCCGCCAACACTTATGGTCGGATCGGTATCCGCCGCCAGTAAAATGTGGGATGCCATTGAAGTGGTCGTGGTTTTTCCATGGGTACCGGCAACAGCAATGGGGGTTTTATAGTTAGTCATAATTTGTCCTAAAAGCTCTGCTCGCGTAAGCATGGGAAGATTTTTTTCTACAGCCATGGCAAATTCAGGATTGTCGGGATGGATGGCTGCGGTATAGACAACTAAATCAATACCCTCAGTAATGTTGGAAGCTCTTTGTCCGTAGGAGAGAAGAGCGCCTAAATTCTCTAAGTGTTTTGTCAGAGGGCTTTCTTTGGCATCTGATCCTGAAATTGTAAAGTTTTCTTTTAATAATATCTCAGCCAATCCGCTCATGCTGATACCGCCAATGCCGATAAAGTGCACATGGATCGGTTTATGAAAATCAATAGTATACATACCATACTCCTTTATTTAACATAACTTTATTTTTTTCATTATACGCTTAATGCAGACAAATGAAAAGGGAATTCTAAACTTGTAAAAATAGATAAATATAGAAGATAAAAAAATTAATTAATAATAGAAAAATATATAAAAACAGTAAAAG
>DATCYL010000075.1:0-7945 GCA_036570305.1 Lachnospiraceae bacterium | reverse complement strand
CATTTTCTATTATCGGCTGCGAGTATATACGATTCCCCTAGTCCTTATCCTAATTATTATTTTTCTCTTTAGAAAAACCAAACGATTTTAGCAATATTTTATTTTGATACTAAAAGGAGGTGTCGATTTATTTGATGAATGAAAATACTATGAAAAAACTCTATTATTCTTTACTTTCTTTGCTCTGGACAGGGGCTTTTTTTTCCATGATTTATATACAATACTACAAACTATATGTGGCTTCTGCTTTCATTTTATGCCTTGTTTATGCAATAGGGCTTCTTTTACAGGGGAAAAAAGAAAAAAAGAATCTCCCCAAAGGTGATCTAAGCCCCAGGCAAAAATATTTGCGACTTTTTTTCCTCCTGACTTTTTTCCTTTTATTACTTCTTGTATTTCCTGACAGGTCTTTATTCCTTTTTTATTTTATAATTTTATTCAGAAATCTTTTTTATCCTCTATACAAAAAGATTTTCTCAGCCCCACTCCATATTTTAAAAAAAATAGGAATTTGTCTGTCTACACTTCCGATCTTATTACTAATAATAGGAATTTGTTTTTATTTTCGTAAACCGCTTCTTCTTTCTATCTTCCCTCAGCTAAAGGGAGAAAATATAGAAAATATAGAAAGCCACCGGAAAATTATAGAAAAGGGAGTAACCCTATACTCAGATGTTTTTTATGAGAGCACTTTACCCAACAGCTATATGGATATTTATGTAAGTCCCAAAACCTCACCTGAAAATCCTACTATTTTTATCGTTCATGGAGGTGGCTATATAGGTGGAGATAAGATTTCCGGAGACCCTAACGGAAACAGTTCCAATGACGGTATCTTACAATATTATTACTCTTTTTTAGACAATGGCTATAATGTCGTTGCCATCAATTATGCTCTGGCTCCGGAATATTCTTATCCTACCCCTCTCATTCAGTTGAATGACTCTGTCAATTATTTGAAAAAGCACCACAAGGAGTATGGAATTACTATGGATGCCTTAGTATTTTCAGGTTCCAGTGCCGGTGGACAAATTGTAGGACAGTTTTTAAATATGCAGCTAAATGATGATTATAGACAAAAAATAGGTATGGAAAAAGTCTTAGAAAAAGACACAATTAAAGGAGTCATCTTTAACAGCGCTATTTTATCCGGTAGTCTTAAAAGTTCCGGCTCACTAATCACAGATCTTATTTTTAATGATATGAGACGTTATTATCTTTACTATTTTGATGATATCAATGCTTTTGAAAAAAGAAGTCTTTCCATAGGGCTTTTAGAAAATCTGGGGGATAGCTTTATACCGACTTACATTGACGACGGTGCTATCAACTCTTTTGCTAATCAGGCAAGAGACCTGCATGAAAAACTATCTGATATGGGCGTATACAATGAACTCTACATTGTAGAAAATGCAGCACATTCCTTTGAATTTGCTACCGATGAAAATGCCAAGAAAAATTTAGAGCGACAAATTGCTTTTGTAAAAAAACTAAAATAAACCCTAAAAGGGATAGCCAAGATACACTCTTGACTATCCCTTTTATTGATACGACTTAATTCAGTTCTCTAATAAATCCCAAACTTGGTAACTGCTTCCCCCTCTTAACTCTACTTATTTAGACCCAGGCGAATTAATTTATCGATTAAATACTGCGATTGCCATTCCTTCTTCTCTGGCTAAAGTCCAATGTGCTTCATTAATTTGATAGAGCAAAAATCTATGAGTAATTAATCGATAGAGTGGTATCTGCTTTTCTTCTGCCAGTTTTAGCATATATAAAGCATTTTGATAATCTTCATTCCTATAGTATCTTCCACCAATAGGCATAGACTCTTCGTAGTATTTTATAGAAGTTGTCAAATTACCGGCAAGATTTGTCAAATCACAAATAGGCGCCCCCTCTTTTGCCAAGCGTTTTGCTGCATTTTTCCCAACCAAAGTCGTGTAGGAATTAAAGACCATATCTGCCAATCCTCCACTCTTAGATCTTATTTTCTCTTGGACCCCACTAATACCACTTTTTTCGTGGGTTCCAAAAAAGTGTGTGGCACCAAAGCCTTTGGCTAAATCCCTTTGTTTTTCATGGTCGATGGCAATAATATTTTTCATTCCTAAACAGCCTAAAATGGCAATCGTCAAAAGCCCTTCCAAGGTACACCCCATAACCAGAGCAGTTCCACCCGTATCCACATTTGCAATTTTCATAGTTCTTTGTACTGCATTTTCCACCATAACCATACTTTCAAGCAAGAGTCTGGAATCCAAACTTAAATCATTTGCCCTATAAAAGGTGGTATTTTCTCTAATTACAATATAATTCCCATACCAGGTGTCTACACTGCTCCTTTTATAAGAAAGGTAAGAATTACTTTTTCCTAAGCCAACCACCTTATCTCCAACTTTCATTACATTGCCAAGAGCATCTTTAATTTCTTTACCCCCCATTTTAACTACAATACCACAGCCTTCACTGCCAAGGTTTATAGATTCTCCAACTTTTTTCTCCTTTAGAAATTCGGAAACATCTCTTTTAGATACCATAGCCCCCTCTACGTATACCAACATTTCTTTATCTCTAAGATTTGGAATGGCTTCCTCCTCTATACGATACTCTTCCGTCTTTTTCAATACTGCTTTTTTTATAGACATTTCTTCTGTCAAAGCAGGGTAATCTTCTTTATTAAAAAATGTTTTTACTTTTTCTTCTACTCCAATTTCTGAAAGCACTTGCTTTACAATTTCATCTATCTTTGTATCCATGGCTCTCCTTTTATTTTCTATTCTACTCATGCAACTTTTATAGGTTGACCCCATGAACTAGTCTATCTATTTTTATCTTCACTACAATTTTTTTATAATGAGAGGGATAAGCATCATGACAGCAAGCCTTATGACCGTCCTCCGGATATAGCACATAAAACATTCCCGGCTCCACTTTTATCCGACTTCCCTCACCTGACCACCAGCTAATATCTGTATCCGGATTGTAACCTTCTTTTAAGCTTAAATTTTCCCGTGGCGCATACTCCCAGGCTTCTTTTCCGCTTAATAAAATCTGTACATCCAGATATTTTTCATGAGTTTCAAAATCTGCCTCTGAAAAATCTCTTGTAGTATCTTCTTGCACCAGGGCAAACCCCTTTCCTAAGGAATACTTACCCTTAGGCAGGTTTTCTTTTTTCACCTTATCCACAAATCGAATGACGTCCCATAATTCGGGAATACTTCTTTGATAACGGCGAAAATTTTCTAATTTATCCATAATCATATTAATACAAGCCCTACTTTCTTTTATAATAGTTGCAATTCTCGCATCTTATTATAAACAAGACCTTTCGCTTCCGGATTAAGAGGAAGTCCCGGCAATCTTTCGTGACCATCCTGATTCAAAACTCTATAATACATAGCCTGCTTACAAGCTAAAAATAAAGGCGTACTGTAAGCATAAATGTCCATTGCCTCTACCATCTTTTTAAACCAAACTGCCGCCTCATTAAAATCTCCTCTTTTAGCAGTTTTATAAGTTTGTACCGTATATTCCGGTGCAAAATTTGCTGTAGCATTGATAAAACCGTCTACACCACAGGATAATAAGCCCAAGGCCTGGTTTTCATAAGCAGAAAAAACAGAAAACTCCGGATTTACTTCTTTTACCTTTTGCATACTAAGCACATGATTGAAATCGCCTATAGTATCTTTAATTCCCACGATATTCGCATTTTCTCTCACTAAATCGCAAACTACATCAGCATTGAAACAATATCCTGTCAAATCCGGAAAATTATAAATAATAATCGGAAGAGTCGTTCTTGAGGCAACATAACTAAAATAAGCCTTTACCTCTTCTGTACTATACACACTAAAATAGGGGTTAATTAATAAAACTCCGTCAGCCCCCGCCTCTTCTACAAATTGTAAAAATTCCATAGTATTAGAAAGACAGGTATCTCCAACCCCTACAATTACATTGACTCTTTTATTAACATAAGCAATCATTTCCTTAATAAACTGCTTTTTCTCTTCTATTGTCATGATGGAAAACTCTCCTGAAGTACCTAGGTAAGCCAGTCCATCTACTCCTTTTGAAATCAAAAAATCTGCCTGTTTTTTACTGGCTTCAATATCCACCTTATAGTTTTCATCAAAAATAGTAATTACAGGTGGATTTACTCCACATAATCTTTTCATTTATATCCTCCTAATAATAACCTAAGTCCTGTGATAATTTTTGGGACACCCGAAGCAGTTCTTCGACCAGTCTGTCTTTTTTTGCCAACATTCTTTCTCGTAAACCGGAAATACTAATGGCTGCAATCATTTTTCCATAACCGTTATATATAGGTGCTGCAATACACCATAAACCTTCTTCAATCTCCTGGTCATCAACTGCATACCCTAAACTTTTAAATCCCTCTATTTCCTCTCTTAATTTATCAAAAGAATCCACCGTATGTTTGGTATAAGGTCTTAAGTCTATTCTCTGTAAAATAAGTTCTCTTTCTTCTTTATCAAGAAAAGCTAAAAATGCCTTTCCAAGCCCGGTGCAATAGACAGGTTTTCTAGAACCGATATTCGCATTGGTCGCCATTGTACGCTCACAATTTTCTTTTGCTATATAAATAATCTCATCTCCCGATAAGACTCCCAAAAAACACGTTTCATCCAAAGATTTCATCAACTCTTTCATGTAGGGAGTTGCCATCCTGCTCACATCAAAGCGAGAAGCTGCAACCGCTCCCAAAGATAAAAGTCTTCCTCCCAAAGAATACCTTTTTTGTTCATCTGCCAGTAAATATCCGTTCTCGGACATAGTTTGCAATAATCCTAAAGTACTGGATGGTGCAAATCCCAAACTCTCACTAATCTCTTTATTCGTCAATCCATGACTATTTTCTTCTAATAACTCAAAAATTTTTAAAACTCTTTCTGCTGATTTCACTGCCATAATCTATCACTTTTATCCTTTTATTTAAAATTATAGCATAGAAAGCAAAACACATTAACTTTTTTTCTTGACTTTTCTGTCGACTTATATTTCTTCCGACAAAATAAAACCTATACTATATTTTATAAAGAAGAGTCCAAGACATGCTCGGACTCTTCTTGTTTTAGAATAACAATGCAATGCAACCTACAATCATAATCAAAATAATACCAACTACAGAAGCAATCGCCTGTCCTAACGTATAAGTCTTCATAGCTCCTGTAATATTAAATCCTGACATGTTTCCAACAATCCAAAATCCTGAATCGTTTACAGTTGCTCCAAATAAGGCACCATCCAAACATGCCAGAGCAAGAAATACCGGATGAATGGGGAAAGTAGAGCCTACACTTGCCATAATTGCCATTGTCGTAAGGGAGGCTACTGTACCGGAACCTGTAATCTGTCTAAATGCCATTCCCAAAAACCAAGCAATAAATAAAATTAAAACAACATTTCCTGATACATGTGACACTAAGCCCTTAATAGCTTCACTTACACCACAAGCAGTAATTACTGCTGAGAAAGAACCACCTGCACCTGTAATCAAAAATACCATACCGGCAGATTTTAAAGATTCACTTGCACTTTTTTCTGTTCCCTTTAGGCCTAAAACCTTCATAGAAATTACCATAGCTACTAAAGTACCGCAAAGCATAGAAGTTGTTTTTTGTCCCAAAAATTCTAACCATACGGGTAAATTTCCTGTAGCACCCACAATTGTATTTAAAAGGATTAAGATAATCGGAATAACAATCGGTAATAAGGAAACAAATACTCCCGGCAGCTTTTCCGGAAGAGCAAGCTCATCTACCTGAAGTCCCATTCCATTTTCATCTTTAGCGGCATTCCAGATTCCTTTTTTAAGTATAAATCCATGAATTGTTGTTGCTATTAAAACCATAGGAATACCAAAAAGCAAACCGGCGGCAATCATAACACCTAGGTCAAATCCGAAATATTCAGGAGCTACCAAGGGGTTTGGTGTCGGGGGAACTAAAGTGTGCGCCACTCCTGCACCTATCGAAATCGCACCTACAATATAACTTAAATCTTTGTTTACTTTTTTAATTAAAGCAACTCCAATTGGAATCAAAATAACAAATGTTACATCAAAAAACACCGGAATAGAGAGGATAAATCCCGCAAAAGCAATCGCATAAACAGCGAATTTTTTAGGAAAAACAGACACTAATTTATCTGCAATAACAGTAGCTCCTCCGGTATCACTGACAAACTGTCCCAAAATAATTCCAAGTCCAATAGGAAATCCGATGCTTCCCATCATACTTCCAAAACCATTGTTAATTACAGTGATAATTCCATTGGTTACACTGCCATCCTCCGCAGTTATATTGGTTAGAGGAACTTTTGTGGTCAATCCTAAGAAAATGGATCCCAAAATTAAAGCAATTGCCGGATTCATTTTTAATTTTGTACAAAATACCACAACTAAAACAATAGATATAACTAAACATATAAGCAAATATGTTGCTGACATAAGGCATCCTCCCACATATATCATGTATTCTTATTTTATAATCTTGCGCCCTTTTTCACTTCAATTAAACTTTTATCTTTATTTAATTCCACACCAAATCCATATTTTCCGGCATAGGCTTTTTCTATATTTAATTTTCCATTTTCCGGCATAGGTTCATCTTTTAAAAGCGGATAATACTGTGGCACTACCATATCAGCCTTTGGAGACTGCATGAGCAATTCCGTAATCGGTGAGTTTGTTTTTGTGCTTACATAATGATAACTATAAGCACCGCTTCCATGAGGAATTACATATTTTCCATGAGCCTCTGCTAAATTCCCTATCTTAATAAGCTCTGTTAGACCACCGCACCATCCTACATCCGGCTGAATAACGTCTAAATCACAGTCTTCAATTAACATTCTAAAACCGAATTTGGATGCTTCATGTTCTCCACCGGTTACCATAATCTGGTTTCCTGCCGCCTTTTTCAAATCTCTGTAAGACCAGTAGTCATCCGGATTAAAGCACTCTTCAATCCAATGGAAATTCAAATCAGAAGATGCTTTCATCAGACGTTTGGCATAAGGTAAATCAAGAGACATCCAACAATCCCACATAAGAAGAAAATCATCTCCGCACTTTTGTCTCATATCCGCTGCCAACTCAATGCTTTTTTTAAGTCCTTCCATGCCATCTGCCGGACCATATACCAAAGGAATTTTTCCACCTACAAATCCCATATCCTTTGCCAAATCAGGTCTTGGACCCGTTGCATAAAAGGTAAGTTCATCCCTTACGGTTCCTCCAAGCATAGCATAAACAGGCTCCTGTCTTAACTTTCCAAGCAAATCCCACAAAGCTAAGTCGATAGCTGAGATTGCGTTCATTACCACACCTTTTCTTCCATAATAAAGAGATGCACGATACATTTGATCCCAAATTTTTTCAATCTGGCTGGCATCCTTGCCAACTACAAATCTGTCTAAATGATTCATAACCAGCCAGGCTGCCGGATATCCACCGGTAGTAATACCAAAACCAGTCACACCGTTGTCAGCTTCTACTTCTACTACAAGTGTTTTTAGAGCATTGATTCCAAAGCTGGTTCTGGTTGCTTTATATTCCGGATAGAGACTCATAGGCGTCGCTATCTGTTGTACAATCCAGTGGTCTTCTGCCTGATCATGGTAGTCAGCACCCCCTCCTTCTACCACATATGCCCTGATTGCCACAATACTTCTTCCGATAAGTGCCATAGGTAATTCCTCCTTTGTTCTTCAAAATTCATATATATGAATTAAATTCTCTATATTCTAAATTATATACTTATCACTATAAAATGTCAATCTCACCGCTATTATTAATACATTTTGCACAATATATTCCTTTTATTTTTAGTAGTTTTTTAATATTTCTTCGCAAATGATAAAGCAAAAAAAGAAAACCCCTCTCGGAGTTTTCTTTTTTTATTTT
>DATCYL010000074.1:0-2913 GCA_036570305.1 Lachnospiraceae bacterium | reverse complement strand
AATACCGTCATACATCCGCCCCAATACTCTTGCCGTATCTTTGATACTTTCCTTTTTTCCAATCTGAGAACCGCTTGGATCCAAATAGGTAGATCCCATTCCCATATCACTTGCCGCTACTTCAAAAGCACAACGTGTACGAGTACTGGTCTTTTCAAAAATCAGGGCAATATTTTTTCCTCTGTAATGATCCACAGGAATCCCTGCCCTTTTCTTTTCCTTTACCTGACTTGATAAGTCTAGCAGATATAAAATTTCTTCCTGACTAAAATCTTTTAATGTTAAAAAATTTCTTCCCTTTAAGTCCATCTTCTACCCCTCTTTCTCAAAATCCACCCACATCCTCACAAACATCGGCTCTATCCCTTGTTTATAAAAAGTATTTGTCTTTCATCTTATCACTCCCCGCCTCTTTCTTCAATATTTTTCTCCTTGCCTGCCCTTTTGCTATGGGCGTATAATAAAGAAAATATTTGTTATACAGAGGAGAAACATATGAAACATATCGTACTTACCGGTGGAGGTACTGCCGGACACGTTACCCCCAATATAGCCCTAATTCCGGCACTAAAAGAAGCCGGTTATGAAATTTCTTATATAGGTTCTTTGGATGGTATTGAAAAAAGACTGATTGAGGAAATGCAGATTCCTTACTATGGGATTCCATCCGGAAAGCTAAGGCGCTATTTTGACTGGAAAAACTTCACCGACCCTTTTAGAGTTTTAAAAGGTTACCGAAAAGCAAAGGCTCTTTTAAAAGAGCTAAATCCCGATGTCGTCTTTTCCAAAGGTGGTTTTGTTACTGTTCCTGTAGTAATTGCCGCCGGCAGAAAAAAAATCCCTACTATTATTCATGAATCTGATATGACCCCCGGACTTGCCAATAAGCTTGCGATTCCATCTGCGAGTAAGGTTTGTTGCAATTTCCCTGAAACAGTAGAACATTTGCCAAAAGAAAAGGCTGTTTTGACCGGTACACCTATCCGTCAGGAGCTTTTAAAAGGTGACAAAGAAAATGCCTTTTCTTTCTGTGGCTTTACCCCCCAAAAACCTGTAATTTTAATTATCGGAGGAAGTTTGGGGGCTGTAGCTGTCAATGAGGCTGTAAGAAAGATTCTTCCCAGACTTTTAAAAGATTTTCAAATCGTACATTTATGTGGGAAAGGCAAGGTAGATGAATCCCTAAAAGACACTGCCGGCTATGTGCAATTTGAATACATAAAAAAAGAATTACCTGATTTATTTGCTATGGCTGACCTGGTAATCTCCAGAGCCGGCGCCAATGCCATTTGTGAAATCAGTGCTCTAAAAAAACCTAACCTGCTCATTCCGCTTTCTGCTAAAGCCAGTCGCGGAGATCAGATTTTAAATGCTCGCTCTTTTGAAAAATTAGGTTATAGTATGGTAGTAGAGGAAGAAAATCTTTCCGATATTTCTCTATACAACTCTATTTGCCAACTCTACCAGAATCGCCAGACCTATATAGATGCTATGGCACAAAGCCAGCATATGGACTCTATTGCCCATATTGTAAACTTAATTACCTCTATTTCCAAATAATCTCTGCCCATAAAATTTATATAAAGATAAAACCGCCTATCCCCTTATCTGGCAAATACTAAATGACTCTTTGACCGAACAATCATTAAAAGAGTCATTGAGCATAAGGGGTAGAGCGGTTTTTCTAATATTTTTATACTATAGATTCGGTTTTACTCTATAGCTCCAACTCTATAGCGCTTTTTTAATTTTGGACAAAATCTCTTCTTTTTCTTCTTCTGATAAAATTCCCGGAGTCCAGGTGATTCCTGCATTATCATTCTCATAGCGAGGGATTAAATGCATATGAAAATGAGAAACAGTCTGCCCTGCAGCTTCTTTATTATTTTGTACCACATTGTATCCATCACATCCAAGAATCGGCGTCATAGCAAGAATGATTTTTTTTGCCAAAACCATAGTCTTTGCTAAAATCTCGTCCGAAAGTTCATAAATATCCGCCCCATGGCTTTTAGGCACCAATAAGGCATGCCCTTTTGTCGCCGGTCCCAAATCTAAAAACACACGAAAATTCTCATCCTCATAAATGGTTGCAGACGGAATTTCTCCATTAGCTATTTTACAAAAAATACAATCTGTCATATACATTCTCCCTTATCCTACATTCTTATTCCATAGCCTACCTATCCTTTTTGGTACTCTCTTGGCTATGTATCCTTTAGATAAGTTTATCACCTTTTTTATCCCCTGACGAGTACCTAAGCATGAAATTCGTAGGAGATATCCGCAAAAGTAATTTTATCTCCATCTACCAGTTTTCTCTCTTCTTTCAAATTTAATCGAACTTCGTTAATATAGGTTCCATTTTTAGATCCCATATCCTGAAGCCACCACTCTCCCTCCACTTTTTTTATCTGTGCGTGCAGACGGCTAATTACTTCCTTATCTAAGTAAAATCCTGTAATATCCTTGGTTTTTCCCACTAAAACAGAATTTTCCTGCAAAGTAAATAAAAAAGGGAGATTTTTCTCTTTGTCACTATCCAGTAAAAGCAAATAACTGCCTTTTTCCTTAATTTCCCTTGCCAAAAAGACAGTCTCTTTGCTATCGCCCTCTCTCTCTAAAATACTTTCCCACGCATCATAAATTTGAGTTTCTACCGGGTCTTCCTCGCTTCTTTTTTCCCGGCTTTGTTTATTCTCTCTTTTATCTTTCTCTTCTATCGTATCTCTTTTTAATCCATGAATATTCCTGACTTTTCCACTCTTTCTTCTTTTTTCTTTTAAAAATGCAAATACAGCCATCATCCCCCACAAACAGGCAAAGGAAATTGCCAAATTCTCCGCACTTAAATAATAAGA
This sequence comes from Lachnospiraceae bacterium, assembly GCA_036570305.1. GTDB lineage: Bacteria > Bacillota > Clostridia > Lachnospirales > Lachnospiraceae > JAQVHQ01. Next base: position 52 of record DATCYL010000074.1, on the reverse strand, counting down.
AAGAAAGCTGTAATGGAGCAAAAAACCGACAGCCAGGCACACGATACCTGAA
>DATCYL010000073.1:0-4502 GCA_036570305.1 Lachnospiraceae bacterium | reverse complement strand
AGTACTGCCTGTTTAGTCGCTATGGGAGAAGAGGTAAGTAATGTAAGAGAAGAAAACGGTTTTGTTTCAGGAATGGAAACTATAGAAAAGTATAGTAGAAACTTGACGAAAATGGCGGCAAATAAAGAACTTGACCCGGTGGTCGGAAGAGAGAGGGAACTTTATCGACTGATTGAAGTTTTAAGTAGAAGAAATAAGAATAACCCCTGTTTGATTGGAGAGCCGGGAGTAGGAAAAACAGCCATTGTGGAAGGTCTGGCACAGCAAATTGTCTGGGGTATGGTTCCTAAAAGTCTGAAAAATAAAGAAATATTGGTTCTTGACTTATCAGGCATGGTGGCAGGAACTAAATATAGGGGAGAGTTTGAAGAGAGAATTAAAAAGATTATCAATGAAGTGAAAAGTCATGGTAATATCATTCTTTTTATAGATGAAATTCATACCATTGTAGGCGCCGGTGGAGCAGAAGGGGCTTTGGATGCTTCTAATATATTAAAACCTTCTCTTTCAAGAGGTGAAATTCAGGTTTTGGGTGCTACTACGATTAGTGAATATAGAAAATATATTGAAAAAGATACAGCTTTAGAGAGGAGATTTCAGCCAATTACAGTAGAGGAGCCGAGCAAAGAGGAAACTTTGGAGATTTTAAAGGGAATACGTCCTTATTATGAGAAGCATCATAAGGTAAAAATCAGTGATGAAGCCTTAATGGCATCTATAGATTTTTCTAATCGATATGTGCATGACCGCTTTTTGCCGGATAAAGCGATTGATGCGATGGATGAGGCGGCAGCAAAATTACAAATTATTTCTAATGAGAATTCTAAACATTTGTTAGAACTGGAGTCGGAGCAGTTGAGATTGGATAAAGAGTTGGAAACAGCCTTAAAGGAAGTTGATTTTGACAAAGCAAAAACAATTCGATATCAACAAAAAGAAATAGCGGATAAAATTGCCGCGGCAAAGAAAAGAATGGATAGAAAGTCAGAAAAAAACGGTCTTAAGGTGGGAGAAGAGGAGATAGCTAAAGTAATTTCCGGCTGGACCAAAGTTCCGGTAGAGAAACTGTCGCAGAAAGAGTCTAAGAGAATTGCAAATTTGGAAAATGTTCTAAAGAAAAGAGTGATAGGACAAAAAGAAGCCATAGAGGCAGTATCAAAGGCGGTAAAAAGAGGGAGAGTGGGACTAAAAGACCCTAATCGCCCTATTGGATCCTTTTTGTTTTTAGGTCCGACAGGAGTAGGAAAAACAGAATTGTCTAAAGCATTGGCAGAGGCGGTTTTTGGAGATGAATCTGCCTTGATTCGGGTAGACATGTCAGAGTACATGGAACGGCACAGTGTCTCACAAATGATAGGGTCTCCTCCGGGATATGTAGGTTATGATGAGGGGGGGCAACTTAGCGAAAAGGTTAGGAGAAATCCCTATAGTGTAATCTTATTTGACGAAGTAGAAAAAGCACATCCGGATGTTTTTAATATTTTATTGCAAGTCTTGGACGACGGGCATATTACGGATGCTCAAGGCAGACGTGTGGATTTTAAACAAACGATTATTATCATGACATCCAATGCGGGAGCTCAAACAATTATAGAACCAAAAACCTTGGGATTTTTATCAAAAGAGGATAAAGGAAAAGACTATGAGCGTATGAAGAGTAAAGTAATGGGTGAAATTCAGCATATGTTCAAACCGGAATTTTTAAATCGTATTGATGAAATTTTAGTCTTCCATCCTTTAAAAGAAAAGGAAATTCGAGAGATAGTAGCTTTGCTTTTAAAAGGGTTCCAAAAACGTTGCATGGAACAAATGCAAATGGAAGTAAAGGTGCAGCCATCTTTGATACGTTTAATTGCTGAGGAGGGATTTGACAGTAAATACGGAGCAAGGCCCTTAAAAAGAGCAATCCAAAGTAAGATAGAAAATGCCATGGCTGAGGAGATTTTATTGGGCAAAATAAAGAACAAAGATCGGGTGATTATTGGAGTCAAGAACAAAAAGGTAACCTTTACAATAGAACAAGCATAAAGTTTTTTATACTTGTTTTTTGGAAAAAATCTATGCCAAAGAAGTATAAACAAATCATAAATTGCAATTTGCGACTGGAATTTTTATGGTAAATCGGCTATACTAAATACACAGTAAATGCGTATCGCAGGAGGTTATATTATGTCAGTTGTGAAAGAACTTATTAAAGTTAGCAACCGAGGGGGAATTAGCTTCGGAGACTATACTTTAAGCCAAAAAGGGAAAAAAGATGACTTCGATTTTCAAGGAGATAAGTATAAGGTAAGAACTCACGGGGAGATAACAAAGCTCGAAAAAAACGGAATGTTTATTTATGAATCTGTTCCGGGAACAAGCGTGCATGGATTAAAACAGACAGAGGATGGGGTTTCGTTTTTTGTTGAGGGAAATAAAGATGCCCAGATTACCTTGGAGTTGGCAGAGGATGCTGTATATTTGATTTGTCTGGATGGTAAAGAGCTGGGAGAAATGAAAACAAATCTTAGTGGTAAGCTTTCTTTTAGCATAGAGCTGGAACAGGCAGAGGAGATAGAAGTTCTTGTAAAAAGAGTTTAGGCAGATAATCTTAGAGTCCGCTGAAACAGTTGGTTTCGGCGGATTTTTCTATCATATCAAAATATAGGCAGTGGAAAGACAGATTAGTTAAAATGCTTGTGTAGTAGGGAGAAAAGAGGCAGTGAAAAATAAAAAAACAGTATTTTTTTGTCAGGAATGCGGAAATGAATATTCAAAATGGGTAGGTCAATGCCCCGCTTGTAAAGCATGGAATAGTCTGGTAGAAGAGACAGTGGTTGCGAAAAAAACAGGCAGTGGAAAAAGGCAGGAAAGCAAACTTGCTGCAGTGAGCAAACTGTCAGAGGTAACTTGTGAGGAAACGGATAGATTAAAGACCGATATTAAGGAATTGGACAGAGTTTTGGGAGGGGGCATTGTAAAAGGCTCCATGATATTAGTGGGCGGAGATCCGGGAATAGGAAAGTCTACCCTACTGTTGCAAGTCTGTAAAAAATTGGCAGAGAAATCAAAAAGTGTCCTCTATGTATCCGGCGAAGAATCTCTTTCTCAAATAAAAATGAGAGCGCAGAGAATGGGAGAGTTTGGTGGGGAGATGTTTTTGCTGTGCGAAACTAACTTAAACAACATTGAGGAAGTCATTGAAAAAAATCAACCGGAAGTAGTGATTATTGACTCTATTCAAACTATGTACAATGAGGAGGTTCAGTCGGCACCGGGAAGTGTTTCTCAAGTTAGAGAATCAACAGGCATACTTATGCAGATTGCCAAGGGAAAAGGAGTTTCTATTTTTATTGTCGGTCATGTAACAAAAGACGGTAATGTAGCCGGCCCCAGAGTTTTAGAGCACATGGTGGATACGGTATTGTATTTTGAGGGAGACAGACATGCCTCTTATAGAATTTTAAGAGGGGTAAAAAACAGATTCGGTTCTACTAATGAAATCGGAGTTTTCGAAATGCGGGGCGAAGGTTTGGTAGAAGTGGAAAATCCATCTGAATTTATGCTAAATGGGAAACCCAAGGATGCTTCCGGCTCCATTGTTGCTTGTTCTATGGAAGGAACACGACCGGTTTTGGTGGAATTGCAGGCATTGGTATGTAGAACAAATTTCGGGATTCCCAGAAGGACAGCGACCGGTGCGGATTTTAATCGTGTCAATTTGCTCATGGCAGTGATTGAAAAAAGAGTTGGTTTTAATTTATCTTCTTGCGATGCTTATGTAAATATAGCGGGAGGAATTAAAATGACAGAGCCTGCTATTGATTTAGGGATTGTCTTAGCTTTGGTATCCAGTTATAAAGATATAGTTATTGACGATAAAACAATCGCTTTTGGTGAAGTTGGTCTAAGCGGTGAAGTCAGAGCGGTCAGTATGGGGCAGCAAAGAGTTTTAGAAGCAAAAAAATTAGGGTTTTCAAGAGTAATCTTGCCGAAAGCAATTTATTCCTCGGTGGAAAAAATCACAGGGTTAGATCTGATTCCGGTAGAAAATGTACAGGATGCAATAAGGGCAATCAGTCGGTAAAACATAGTAGTTATACCGGAATGTAAAAAAGCCGGTTTGGTAAAAATTGATAGACAAAATATATGAAAAAACTTCTTGACACTGATAAATGGCTGTGCTATTCTAATATAGCTGTCGCAAGAGAGCAGATTAGTCAAAAGAAAATTTTGAAACAATTCAAAAAACTTCTTGACAAAAGAAAAGAAACATTGTATTATGAATAAGCTATTTCAAAGCAAAGCATTGTGGAAAAAGAAATTTTAAAACAATTCAAAAAACTTCTTGACAAGGTCTTAGAAGTTATGCTAAGATAGCAAAGTTCGCTAAGAGCGAAAGAACCTTGATAACTGAACAGTAAAACACATAAACTCGAAAATTCCAAAAGAAGTTCTAAGAGAACAAACCAAAAACAGTAAATGGAATGAATTAGCTAGAAGTTAATTCTGAACAGACA
>DATCYL010000072.1:0-4284 GCA_036570305.1 Lachnospiraceae bacterium | reverse complement strand
AAAATGAAAAAAAAATACGAGTCAGATTACAGTAATAAAGAAAAAAGGAAACGAGAATGGGAAAAAATAAAAAATTTAAAAGGAAAGGAGCGTCTGTCTTATCTTTGGGACTACTACAAGTGGATTTTGGTGGTGTTGGTTTTTGCTATTATCCTTGCCAATACGGGAATGACTATCTACAAAAATAAAAAAACAAATATTCTTTTGAATTTAGCAGTGATAGATACTGCTATTGATAAAGATGAACCTTTAAAAAATTTAGAAAGCTATTTAGAAAAGACTATATCTAAAAAAGGAAAATATAACAGCGTAATTATTGACACAACCGGAAGCTCAGAAGAGTCACAAGCCGGATTGACCAAGGCATTAGTCATTTTAACGGCTGAAACAGAGACCGATCTTGTTGTTTGTCCGAAAGAGTTCTATGAAAGATACGAAAAGCAAAAAGCTTTTGATGATTGGAGAGAGTTTTTAGGTCAAAATTATGACAGATATGAAGTTTATATGACAGACGGTATTTTGGATTTAACAAAATCGAAAAAGTGGGCAAAGGAGTCATATGTTTACTATTCTCCTGTTTACCTGGCACTTGTAGGTAACCATTCTCATAAAGAAGGAATTATGGCATTTTTGGATTATTATTTCCCTGAGGGAGGAGAACAATGAAAAAACTAATACTGTTAGGATTAGGGGTATCTGGTGTCAGTCTTACCATTGGAAACTTTTTTATGAATTTTGCAATTCGAAGGTATTCAGAAAAAAGGGTAAGAAAAAATAGAGCAAAAGAAAAAAGGCAAGGGGGATATTATGGTATCCATCAACCTTATGTGGATGAATCAGTAGACTGGCTTCATAAAAAGACAAGTGAAATATGGAAAATACGTTCCGAAGATGGTTTAAGCCTGCAGGCATATTTTTTAGAAAATAAAGATGCAAAGGGTGTTTTTTTAGTGGCACATGGACATCGATGTCAGGATCATTCTGATACGGCATGCCAGGCGAGATTCTTTTATAATTTAGGGTATCATGTTTTGGCTATAGATCAAAGATGTCATGGAAATAGTCAGGGCACCTATATCGGTATGGGAGTTTTGGAAAGGAAAGATTGTCTTTTGTGGATAGAAAAATTGGATAGATATTTTAAAGGACAGCTTCCAATTTATCTGTTTGGCGTTTCCATGGGGGCGAGTACAGTTCTTATGACAAGTGGATTAAATCTTCCTGCATCCGTAGCAGGAGTGATAGCAGACTGTGGTTATACATCACCATGGAAGATTTTTTCTTATGTATCCAAACTATGGTTTAAACTTCCTGCATTCCCTATACTGTATCTTGCAGATTATTGGGCAAGATATTTAGCCCACTATTCCTATAAAGAGGTAGATATTCCGAAAGAAATGGAAAAAAACAAGTTACCGGTCTTATTTATCCATGGAGGTGCGGATGACTTTGTACCTACATCCATGGGACTTGAAAACTATCAGGCATGTAAAAGTAGAAAGCATATAGTAATTATTGACGGGGCTTTACATGCCAAGGCTTATGTGGAGGGAAGAGAAATTTATGAAAAAGCGGTCATAGATTTTCTTTCTGAGATATGAGAGTGGGCATAGACTTAATTTTGTAGGATGTTTTGAAAATCATAGTATTTGTAGAAAAAAGTATGGACATTTTTATTATCTTTAGTTAGACTGATAGAACATCATAAATAGAGTTTTATGTACAGAACTTATTTATCATGTTACAGTTTTTAAAGTTTAGAGGAGGAAGTATATGAGTAAAAAGAAAGTGGTAGCGGGTGTAGTGGCAGGAATTGTAGTAGCCGGTGGTGTAGTGGGAGGATTAAATGCCTCTAAAATTTCAGCTTATTATTTGAAAAATTTTGCAAATCCTGCAAAATACTATCAATATGTGGAAGCGGAAAATCTTAAAAATGCAGTTATGACTTATGAAGCACTTAATAAACAGTATCAGGAACAATTAAAGCAAAAGTATACAGACAGTAGCTTTGAATTATCAGCAGAACTTTCTGATTTGGGAAAAAATCAAATCATGGCAATGACCGGAGGGGTTTTGCCTGCAGAGAGCATTGATTGGTTTAAATCTTTTAAACTTTCAGGTGTATCAAATTTTACAGAAAATTCTTTAGCAGTTGACGGAAAAGTAGCAGTCAATGATACTGACTTACTTAGCATGAATTTTGCGGGAGATACCGGTATGGCAACTTATGTTTATAAGATACCGGAGATTTCGGATAAATATCTTGGGGTTAATCTTGTGGATATGGGGATGCCTGAAGTGAATGATGAAATCGTTGAGTTTTTAAAGGCTGTTACAGAAAATAAAGATGTTTTGCCTGATCATAAAAAGGTGGAAAATGTCTTAGAAAGATACGGAAAGATTCTGGTAACATCAGCAGATGATGTAAAAAGAGAGAAAAATGTGTCTGTAAAGGCAGGAGAGATTTCTGTAAAAACTACTAAGTTAACAGCTTCTTGGGATGGTAAAGACCTGGCAGACTTATCTAAGGAAATGATGACTTCCATGAAAGATGATAAAGACTTGGAAGAAATTATAAAATCTATGGATAAGTTATCGGTGACAGCAGGAGCCGGTATGGAAGAAGAATTCAATTATGAGTCGTTTAAATCTACTATAGAAGAGGAATTAAATGATTTTAATGAAGATGATTATAAGGATTCATCTTTTGATATGACAATTTATGTTGACGGACAAAACAAAGTAGTTGGACGTGACTTTTCAGCAAATAAAAAAGAAGTGCTGTCTTATAAGATGCCGATGAATAAGGATGATTTTGCATTGGACCTGGTTCTTATGGATTCTGATGAAGATTCGAGTCTGGGGTTAAAGGGAAATGGAAAGATTACAAAGGCTTCTTTAACAGGTGATTTTCAATTTTTGAGTAATGATGTTGAAGTTGTAAAGGTTAATTTGTCTAAATACGATTTGGAAAAAGCTAAAAAAGGACAGGCAGATATGGAATTTACTTTGATTCCGGCACAAATAATGGCAACTAATGCTCAAGCTGATATGATGAAATCCTATAGCATGCAGGTGAAATTAAGCGGAGATAATAAAGAAGCGACTTTAGAAGTGATTCCCCAATATCAGGAAGAAGCTTTAGGAAAAATTGTCTTAAAGTCAGCTCTTGCAGAAGCAAAAGACATTGTTCTTCCATCCGGGGAGGATGTGATTTTGGTATCAGCAAGTGGTCAGGAAGCCTTTGATTGGGTAAAGACATTTAGTCAGGATAAATTTGATGCTTTAAAAGAAAAGCTAAAAAGTGCAGGTCTTCCGGAAAACTATGTCATGATAGTAGAGCAGGGATACGCCGGATTGCAACAGCAGATTGCTTTTATGGAAGAAATGGCGCAAGGAAACTATGAATTAGCCGAATAATAAAGGAGAAACATGCAATTAGAGGTGAAAAATTTATCTAAAAGGTATGGCAAACGACTCATTTTAGATGAAGTTTCTCTAAAGGCAAGGGCAGGGGAGCGTATCGGCATTTTAGGAGGAAATGGTTGTGGAAAAACCACATTAGTTTCTATCCTTGCCGGTATTCTATCTGCTGATGGAGGAGAGGTTTTGCTGGATGGAGACAATCTTTTACAAAAAAAGAAGCTTCGTGAGTCTTACCTATCCTATCTTCCTCAAGAAGTTCCCTTGATTGAAGAGTTGACAGCTAGGGATAATCTGCTTCTTTGGTACCATAAAGACACAATGAATCAGGAATTAAGAGAAGGAATATTGGCACTTCTTAAGATTCCTGATTTTTTACATATCAGAGTAAAAAAAATGTCAGGTGGTATGAAAAAAAGATTGGCGATTGCCTGTGCGGTGGCAAATCATCCTAAAGTGTTGCTTTTGGATGAACCAACAGGGGACTTGGATTTATCTGGAAAAGAAGAAATCAGCCGTTATTTGGAGAATTTTTGCAAGATGGGTGGAATTGTTTTGATGGTTACACATGATATTTATGAAATGGAGCACTGTGATAAGTGTTATTTGCTCAAGGATAAAAAACTTTCAGAATATATTTTTGATGGGGATGTTAGTAGCTTAGTAAAACGACTGTAATATAGGTGAGAGATACAATTTAAGGAATTTGGAGACTGTTATGGCAAAAAAGTATTTTATACTATCTTTAAAACGGGCTTTTTCCTATTTTTTCTTTCTTTTTTTATCTATGATAATTACTTTAGGAATATTAGGTTTTATATTTAGCAGACAAGCAAAGAGCCAAATAAATAGAGTTGAAAA
>DATCYL010000071.1:0-7743 GCA_036570305.1 Lachnospiraceae bacterium | reverse complement strand
TATCCGTCTTAAAGAATACCGGTTATAGTATGTTTGCGACTGCTCTTGCGGGTGGTGACCAAAGAAGTGCCAATCTTAAAATGCTGGTAGAAAAGGCTGTGGAGTTTGAAAAAACAAGCTACCATGGACTCTTTCAGTTTATCCGTTATATAGAATATCTGCAGAAATACCAGATTGATTTTGGGGAGGTGTCTGTAAATACAGAAGATGAAGATGCCGTTCGCATTATGAGTATTCACAAAAGTAAGGGATTAGAGTTTCCTATCGTTTTTGTGGCAGGCATGGGCAAAAAAATGAATCAGCAGGATTCGTCAAAAACATTAATCTGTCATGGCGATTATGGAATAGCACTTCCGATTGTGGATTTAAATAAGAGAACTAAAACAAAGCCCCTTATAAAAACAGTACTTGCACAGAAAATCAAATTAGAAACAATGGGGGAGGAACTTAGGGTTCTTTATGTGGCATTTACAAGAGCCAGAGAGAAACTTTTTATTACGGGGAATCTGTCAAGGGCTTCTAAGAAAATAGAGGAGTATAAAATGGCACTTGGTCAGAACGAGGAAACTCTAAGTTATAACCTTAGAAAAAAGGCATCCACCTATTGGGATTGGTTGCTACCTTGTCTTTTAAGTGCGAAGGGAGAACTTTATGCAGATATATCCTATATTTCTGTAGAAGATTTATTGAAAGAGGAGTTGTCTTACCGGCTTACAAAAGACATAAAAAAAGAAAGTATTCTTAACATGGATACGGACATTATTTATGATGAAAAGACCGAAGAAATAATGAGAGAAAATTTCTCTTACAAATATCCGTATAGAAATTTGGAGAGAATTCCTGCAAAAATTTCTGTATCAGAATTAAAAAAGAGACAGATGGGTCAAGAAGAGGCTTATGAAAAGTGGGAGATAGAAAGTGAAGGTGCGGAAGAAACGGTTCCTTCTTTTATGCGACAGGAAGAGGAAAGTCTTAAGGGGGCGCTTAAGGGTACTGCTTACCATAGACTGATGGAGTGTATGGATTACGAAAAAATCAATCAAAAGAGTGATATAGCTAACTTTTTAGAAGAACTATATTCGTTGGGAAAAATGGATAAGGCATCTATAGAAGCTATAAATAAAGAGGATATTTGGTGCTTTGTATCTTCCTCTTTAGGTAAGAGAATGAGGCAAGCCCAAAAAGAAAAAAGACTTTATCTGGAACAACCCTTTGTCCTGGGAATGGGGGCGAATCAGATAGAGGGCAGTTGGGATGAGAGTGAAGAGGTCTTGGTGCAGGGAATTATCGATGCTTACTTTTATGAAGAGAATGAAATTGTCCTCTTAGACTATAAAACAGATAAAGTTTCATCTGCAGATGAATTAGTAAAGAGATATCATGGACAGTTAGATTATTATAGTCGTGCCCTGGAAAGTCTGACAAAATGTAAAGTGAAAGAAAAATTTATTTATTCCTTTAAGCTTGGTGAAATGATAAAAGTTTAACCATGATAAAAAGATAGACAATGAAAATGTTTGAGAAATTCAAATATATATTGTTATAATCACTAGAAAACTGAGTCTAAAATTATATATTTTGTGGAAAAGTTCCTTTGCTAGAAAGAAAGGATTGTAAAAATATTGACAATCAAGTATCTTTAAATTATAATGTAATTCATAGCGACTTGCTAGTATATAATGATACGGAGGATAAAATATGAAGGGTTACGCAATGCTTAAAATCGGAGAATCAGGATGGATTGAGAAAGAAAGACCAGCCTGTGGTCCACTGGATGCAATCTGTAAACCGCTTGCAATTGCAATTTGTACATCAGATATTCATACACTTTGGGAAGGAGCTATCGGAGATCGTCATAATATGATTTTAGGTCACGAGGGCTGTGCTGAAGTAGTAGAAGTAGGAGAATTAGTAAAAGACTTTAAACCGGGAGATAGAGTTTTGGTTCCGGCAATTACACCGGATTGGAATTCTCTAGAGGCTCAGGCAGGATATTCTATGCACTCAGGCGGAATGTTAGCAGGATGGAAATTCTCTAACTTCAAAGACGGAGTGTTCTCAGAGTTCTTCCATGTAAATGATGCAGACGGAAACTTAGCTCATTTGCCGGAGAATATTAATGTAGTAGATGCCTGTATGTTGTCCGACATGGTACCAACAGGATTCCATGGAGCAGAACTTGCAGATGTACAGTACGGAGATAGCGTTCTTGTTATCGGTATCGGACCTGTAGGTTTGATGTCTGTTGCAGGTGCTAACTTAAGAGGAGCATCAAGAATTATTGCAGTAGGAACAAGACCTGTATGTGTAGAGGCTGCTAAATTCTACGGAGCAACTGATTTTGTAAATTACAAAAACGGTCCTATTGAAGATCAGGTAATGGCTTTGACAGATGGAAAAGGTGTAGATAAGGTAATCGTTGCCGGTGGTGATGTAACTACATTTGATACAGCAATTAAAGTGTTAAAACCAGGCGGAAAGATTGGTAACGTAAACTACTTGGGAAGTGGAGATTATATCAATATTCCACGTGCTGAGTGGGGTGTAGGTATGGGTCATAAGCAGATTAACGGTGGTTTGATGCCGGGTGGAAGACTTCGTATGGAAAAACTCGGAGCATTGGTTGCCAGCGGTAAATTAGATCTTTCTCCATTATCTACTCATGTATTTGAAGGATGGGATCATGTAGAGGAAGCTTTATTCCTTATGAGAGATAAGCCGGCTGATTTGATTAAACCGGTAGTGAAATTTGAAGACTAATTTAAAGTAAAAGAAGTGGCAGATTGGCATTTTGTCAATCTGCCTTTTTGCTATAGCAATGAGCCGAGAGCAGTCAGTGTGCCAAATTCTATTCGGAGATTGCTCGTTAGCTGATAAAGTCAATAGGAAGCAGGATTTAGAATCAGTTTTAGACTTTTCATTTTATGGAGGGTCTACAATAAAATAAGTCAATCCGGATAAAAGGATAGGACAAGTAAAAGAGTGTGGATAAGAGATGGACATATTAGTAGTTTCAGGTTTTTTGGGTGTCGGAAAGACAACATTTATAAAAGAAATGATAAAAAGAAGCAACAAAAAATTTGTTGTTTTAGAAAATGAGTATGGGGAAGTAAACTTAGATAGTCAGGAAATGCGTCAGGTAAGCGAGATGGAAATCTTTGAAATGACAGAAGGCTGTGTCTGTTGTACTATGAAAGACAGTTTTGCGAATTCTATCATGGCGATTTCAGGCTCCTTAGATCCTGATTACTTAATAGTGGAACCCACAGGAATAGGAAAACTTAGCAATATCATAGAGAACTTAAGAAAGATTGAGTACGAAAGAATCAGGTTGGTGGGAGCTATTGCCATTATTGCTCCAAATAGCCTGTTAAGGTTAGAAAAGGAATACAAAGATATTTATTTGGACCAGCTAAAAAATGCCAGCCATGTCATATTTTCAAAGTGTGAAAATGAAGAGTCTGCCTTTTTTGATAAGGTGGAAAGTCAGGTGAGGGAGCAAAATTCTCATGCCGAAATTTATAAAGGGCATTATAAAGATTTGCCGGATATCTGGTGGGATGAAGTTTGGGGAGAAGATTCCTTAAAAGAAGAAATACACCGGCAAGAAGAGGAGGAGGTAAATTTTGACCGTCTTACTCTTTATAAGGGGAAAGTAAATCAGGTAGGGGAGATGGTATTTTTTCTGGAAGAGCTCTTAAGGGGAAAGTATGGAAATATTGTTCGAGCTAAGGGAATTATAGCTTGCCGGGATGGACAACTTCGTTTTGATGTAGCGGACAGACTGTATGGGATTATTGACGGAGGAGAATACGAAGAAAAAACACAGTGCGTTTTTATCGGAAATCCGATTGACAAGAAAGCCTTGGCAAAAGCTTTGCATGGTCGTTTGCAGGTGGCGGGTAAGAGAGCTTTGCTATCGGCAAAGAAGAAAGAAGATTAATAAAAACATAATAAAACAAAAAATTTATCAATAGAAAATAAAAGACATATACCACAAACCTTTTGATGGCAAAGCAAAATATGCGATGCATCAAGTTTTGCAGGTATATGTCTTTTGTGTTTAAAAGAAAAAGTTTTTGACTTAAAAAATTATAGAAGAACAATGCCGCCCTCTAAGCATTCTTGGCGCATTTTTTCCGGCCAGATTGATGCCTGCACTTCTCCTACATGGGCACGATTTAAAAGGAGCATACAGAGTCTTGATTGTCCGATGCCTCCTCCGATAGTATAGGGAAGTTCTCCGTTTAGAAGCATTCTGTGATAAGGAAGAGAGGATCTCTCCGGACAATTTGCCTTATCTAACTGCTCTTTTAAAGATTGCTCGCTGACACGGATTCCCATGCTGGAAATTTCCAAAGCACAGTCAAGTAGAGGGTACCAAAAGAGGATATCTCCATTTAATGCCCAGTCATCATAGTCAGGGGCTCTTCCGTCATGAGGTTTGCCATTTGCCAACTTATCTCCTATTTGCATGAGAAAAACACAGCCGTATTCTTTGGTGATAAGGTTTTCTCTTTCCTTAGGGCTCTTATCCGGATACATGGCTTCTAACTCTAAAGTAGTAATAAAATGGATATCATCCGGAAGATGGTTTACAGCCTGAGGGTATTTGTACCATACTTCATGTTCCATGTGTTTGATAATCTTGAAAATATTTCTGACAACAGATTTTAATGTTTCTTCTGTTCTTTCTTCTTTAGTAATTACCATTTCCCAATCCCATTGGTCAACATAGCAGGAATGAAGATTATCCAAATCCTCATCGCGTCTGATGGCATTCATGTTGGTGTAAAGTCCCTGTCCGGGAGTAAAACCATATTTGTGAAGTGCCATACGTTTCCATTTTGCTAAGGAGTGAACCACTTCAATCTCGTCGCCGGGAAGGGCTGCCATATCGAATGAAACAGGTCTTTCGGTACCGTTTAAATTATCATTTAACCCCGAGTTTTTCTCTACAAAGAGAGGTGCGGAAATCCTTTCCAGATTCATTTCTTTTCCAAATTCTTTCTGAAAAGTATCACGGATATATTTGATGGCTTCTTGTGTCTGTCTGACGCTTAAGTGAGCATCATAAGACTGTGGAATAAATGTTTTACCCATTCGATTTTATCTCCTTTTCTTAAAAATAATATGTCGCTAATCATAGCATATTTGCTTTTATTGTTCAATAGAAAGTATTCTTTTCTTATTGAAATAGTAGTATTAAAATTTTTAAGAGGAAAAGAAAGATAAAAATATATTGACAAACAATATTATACATCATATAATATGAGCGTAAACAATATTATATGATGTATAATATAAAGAAAAATATAATATAAAAGGGAGTGAGTATATGGTTTTTAATACCGGTTCTGCCTTATTGGATGCAATTGTTTTGGCAGTTGTCTCAAGAGAACCTGATGGAACCTACGGCTATAAAATCACGCAGGATGTAAGAGAAGTTCTGGATGTATCTGAGTCTACACTCTATCCGGTGCTTAGAAGATTACAAAAAGATGATTGTCTGGTTACCCATGACCAGGAATTTGCCGGACGTAATAGAAGATATTACAAGGTAACAGATAGGGGAAGGGCCCAACTTTCCCTCTATAAAAGAGAGTGGGCATCGTATTCGGGTAAGATTACAAAGATTTTTCAGGGAGGGAAAATAGATGAATAGAGAGAGGTTTATGGCAGAGTTGGAGAGTTTACTGTCGGACATTTCTGCAAGTGATCGCATGGATGCGATTGACTACTATAATAGTTATTTTGATGAAGCGGGAGTGGAAAATGAGGGCAAGGTGATTTCAGAACTTGGAAATCCCGGAAAAGTAGCAGGAATTATTAAGGCAAATCTTAATGAAAATAGTGAAGAGGGATATTTTACAGAAAGTGGTTTTCAAAATAGAGAGGAGGAAAGAGCGGTACCTCAAAGAATCTATAGAAACCCACAGCAAAAAGTCAAATTTCCGGTAGTTCTTTTAATAGTGATTGGAATTTTTGCTTTTCCTTTATGGGGAGGTGTTTTGGGAGCTTTGTTTGGCATTTTAATAGGAGTTGGAGGTTTGATTATAGGGATTTTAGCAAGCTTGCTTGCGGGAGCTGTTTCATTTATTGTTGGCGGAGCAGTTACTATGGCAGTTGCACTTTTGAGATTTCCTTTTTCTACACCGGATGCCTTAGTTGGTTTGGGACTTGGAGCCGTAGGTTTGGGAATTGGCATTTTTCTGGGGATTTTGCTCCTTTGGCTCTTACTTAAGTTTGTACCCAAATTTTTCAGATGGTGTGTAGATGGTGCAGGAAAGTTGCTTCATCAGGGGAAAGAATATTTTAAGAAGGATAAAGAGGAAAAGGATAAAAAAGCAGATACCTTTTATAAGAGGGAAAACTAGGAGGGATGTATATGAAAAAGTTTACAAAGATTTCTTTGATTATAGCGACTTTGCTTGTGGTAGTGGGGGGGATTACTCTTACGTCCGGTATTGTCATGGGGGGAGGTTTTCACTCTATGAAAAGAACGGTTTTGGATTATGCGGCACAGTATGATTCTGACATAGGATGGAATGTGGACATGGATTGGTTTGATGACCAACAAAAGAGGGCAACGCATGTGGAAAGTTACCCGGCAAAAGATATAAAAAGTATAGACATAGAGGTGAGTGCCGGGCAGGCATCTATTATAAAAGACTTTGTGGAGGAAGTAGAAGTCTATTATGGGCGAAAAGATAAGGTTGAGGTAGGCTTAGAAAAGGGAATTTTAAAAATAAAAGAAAAAGTAAAGGTAAAGACAATTATAGGAAAAAACAGAGGAAGCGATATTACCATTATAGTGCCGCAGGATATGGACTTGGAAAAATTAAGTGGTGAAGTGGGGGCCGGAGAGTTGGACATCGATAGTGTTTCGGCAAAGAGCTATGATTTGCAGGTAAATGTGGGGCAGATAGAGGCGACTTTACCGGGGAGAGAAAAAGATTACAATGCTTCTTTGGAGGTAAATGTAGGAGAGATTTCTTTTGGGGAGAATGACTATTCAGGGCTTGCTTCCTCGAAAAAGCTTGTAAGTACTGACGCCAAGAGAGATTTGGTGGTACAATGTGATGTAGGAAATTGTGAGATTGATTTTGAAAAATAGAGAAAGAGAGGTTTTGGTGATGGGAAATAAAAGATTATATCGTTCAAGTACAAATTATATGTTAGCAGGTGTATGCGGAGGTATTGCAGAGTATTTTAATATTGATCCGACTCTGGTCAGACTGGCGTGGGTGCTTTTTAGTGTTGTGGGAGGTTCGGGAATTCTAGCTTATATTATTGCCTCTATTATTATACCTAAATAAGATAAAATCAGGAAAATCCCAAGGAAGACTTGTAAGATAGATAAATCTTGCAGTTGCCCTTGGGATTTTTTTGTTATACCATACAATAGGAAGAAAGGTGGATAATCATGAAAAAAACAAAGTTTACAATTGGCATGAAGGGTTTGATTTTTATACAACTATCTGTTTTGCTCTATACCATGTCAGGGATTTGTGCAAAATTTGCATCAAATTATTCTTTCCTATCTTGGAAATTTTTCCTTTGTTACGGATTGGAAATTGTAGTTTTGGGAATTTATGCCCTTGTATGGCAACAGATTATTAAAAGGTACGAGTTGTCATTGGCTTATGTTAATCGTGCGACGGCAATTTTTTGGTCGTTGGTGTGGGCTATACTTATTTTCCATGAACGTATCAGTTGGAAAAATATCCTGGGAGTGATCAT
>DATCYL010000070.1:0-2442 GCA_036570305.1 Lachnospiraceae bacterium | reverse complement strand
CAGCACTTCCAAGTCCTCCGATAACAGAATGCTCTTCTACCGTCACCACTCTTTTTGTCTCTTTGGCAGCTTCGAGAATAAGTTCCTCATCTAAAGGTTTAATGGTATGAATATTAATTACCTTGGCATCAATCCCCTCTTTTGCCAGCATCTCTGCCGCCTCTAAAGAAGAGGACACACAAAGCCCTGTCGCTACAATAGTAAGGTCTTTTCCTTCCCTTAAGGTAACCCCTTTTCCGATTTCAAATTTATAGTCTGCATTATCATTAATCACAGGTACAGCCAAACGTCCGAAACGAAGATATACAGGTCCCTCATGCTCGTAAGCCGCTTTTACTGCCGCTTTTGCCTCGATATCATCTGCCGGATTTAAAATCACCATACCGGGGATTGTTCTCATAAGAGCAATATCTTCATTACACTGGTGGGTGGCACCGTCTTCTCCTACGGAAATTCCCGCATGTGTAGCACCGATTTTTACATTTAAGTGAGGATAACCGATAGAATTTCTAATCTGCTCAAATGCACGACCTGCCGCAAACATAGCAAAAGTAGAAGCAAATGGTACTTTTCCCGTTGTCGCAAGACCGGCTGCAATGCCCATCATATTGGACTCTGCAATTCCACAATCAATATGTCTTTCAGGAAAAGCCTTTAAAAAAGTACCTGTTTTTGTCGCCGCTGCAAGGTCTGCATCAAGAACAACCAAATTTTCGTGTTCTTTTCCAAGTTCTACCAAAGCATTTCCATAACTCTCTCTGGTTGCAATTTTCTTTACTTCTGACATAATGCTTCACCTGCCTTTTCTAATTCTTCCATCGCCTTAGCATACTGCTCATCATTCGGTGCAGTACCATGCCATGAAGCCTGATTTTCCATAAAAGAAACCCCTTTACCTTTGACGGTTTTCATAACAATCGCTACAGGCATTCCCTTTACCTGTCTAGCCTCATCAAAAGCAGCCTTTAACTGATCAAAATCATTTCCATCTTCCACATTAATAACATGAAAATTAAAAGCCTCAAACTTTTTATCAATCGGATAAGGTGAGCACACCTTAGCAATATCTCCGTCAATTTGAAGACCGTTATTGTCCACAATCACTACCAGATTATCCAACTTTTTGTGACCGGCAAACATAGCAGCTTCCCAAACCTGTCCCTCTTGAATCTCTCCATCGCCAAGAAGTGTATAAACTCTATAGTCTTCGTTTGATAATTTCGCTGACAATGCCATTCCCACTGCCGCCGAAATCCCTTGCCCCAAAGAACCGCTGCTCATGTCCACACCCGGGATATGTTTCATATCCGGATGCCCCTGCAAATAGGAGCCCATCTGACGAAGAGTTTTTAAATCTTCTATAGGAAAGTATCCTTTCTGAGCTAAAGTAGAATAAAGTCCCGGCGCTGTGTGACCTTTGGATAAAACAAATCTGTCTCTATCCGCTTTTTTAGGATTTGTTTCATCTACATTCATCTCTTCAAAATATAAATAGGTAAAAAGTTCTGTTGCAGAAAGAGAACCACCCGGATGTCCGGCTTTTGCCGCATGCACACCTGTTAAGATTCCCTTACGAACTTCCACTGCTTTTTTTTGTAATTCCAGTTTGTTCATAGCCTCTCCTTTTCGTTTCTTCGATAAATTGATTTGATTTGCTTTTGTTTTCTTTCGAAAAACTTTCGCCATTCAAATCTTACTATTATATTCTACTAAATCCGGAAAAAATAGTAAAGCTAAAGAGAAAAATCTTACTCACCAAATACAGCAATATAATCTTTTTGGAACTTAACAATACCCTCATCCGTCAATGGATGTTTGGTCATCTGCTCAATTACAGCATAAGGTACGGTTGCTATATCTGCTCCTGCCAAAGCACAGTCTGTTACATGAATCTGATTTCTTACGCTTGCCGCAATAATTTCCGTTTCAATTCCTGCCACTTCAAAAATTTCCGCAATTTCTCTAATCAAATCCACACCGCGCACAGAAATATCATCCAATCTTCCAAGGAAAGGAGAAACATAGGTAGCTCCTGCTCTCGCTGCCAAAAGTGCCTGATTTGCTGTGAAAACTAATGTCACATTTGTTTTAATCCCTTCGGATGTTAAAACTTTTACCGCCTTTAATCCCTCTACAGTCATAGGAATTTTCACAATCATATTTGGATGAATTTTCGCAATTTCACGTCCCTCTGCAATCATGCTCTCGGCATCCACTGTCGTAGCTTTTACTTCTCCACTAATTGGTCCATCCACAATAGAAGCAATCTCCTTAATCACTTCTACAAAGTCTCTTCCCTCTTTTGCAATCAATGACGGATTTGTTGTAACTCCACAGATAACCCCCATATCATTTGCTTTTTTAATATCTTCTACTTTCGCTGTGTCAATAAAAAATTTCATTTCCCTTACCTCCTAAATGTTATTAATTTTCCTATAGCAA
>DATCYL010000069.1:0-7497 GCA_036570305.1 Lachnospiraceae bacterium | reverse complement strand
AACTCCACCGATGCATATCCGGCTTCAATGTCCACACCTGCGTTCTTATAATCCATTTTTTCATTCCTCCAAGAGACTTTTATTTGTTCATATAATTTTTATAGCCCACTTCATCAAGTTTCCTTGCCTTTTCCTCCACCTGTTCTTTTAAGGTATTGGCATAATCCTTTAACTTTCCAAGGACTACCTCATCAGAAGTCGCTAAAATTTTGGCAGCCAAAAGCCCTGCATTTGCCCCTCCATTGATAGCTACGGTAGCCACCGGAATACCCGAAGGCATCTGAACAATAGAATACAAGGAATCTTTTCCACCCAAAGAAGTCGTATGCATAGGAATTCCTATAACGGGCATTGGAAATATTGCAGCACACATTCCCGGTAAATGAGCAGCCATGCCGGCTCCTGCTATAATCACCTTAAAACCTTTGCTTTCTGCTGATTTTGCATAGTTAAAAAATACATCCGGCTCTCTATGGGCAGATATAATTGTCATTTCATAAGAAATCCCCAATTCTTCCAAAACATCCGCCGCCTTTGCCATAATCGGCATATCCGAGTCACTACCCATTACAATTCCAACTTTCGCCATTTCCCATTCCTCTTTTCTCTTTATTTATCTTAGAACCCAGCGGGCTGCAAAGAACAACTTTTTAAACCACTCATATTCGGCTTTATTGTACGAATTGCCCCAATATTTGTCAATCTAAAAGCCTATAAATCCTCTAGGGGCACATTTAACTCTTCTGTCCCTGCTAAAACAAAACGACCATTTCTGATAATCTCTTCTTTATAGCCTTCTTTCCCATAAACAATAATGCTCTCAAGTTCCTCATAAGGTATTGTAATATCAGTATGACATCCAAAATAAGCTTTTCCTAAGTCCTCTTTTCTTAAACGGCTAATTTCATTATCTCTTGCTATAATTTCTTTACCGTCACGATTATAGACTTTATTATCCTCAGCCCAACTATAACAAGTATCACCAATAGCAAAATGAGGCCCCATTTTCTCCGCAATAAGAATAGGCAGCTTATCTCCAATTTTATATTTCTTTGCTACTGCATAAGCTTTGGTATTCGTTCCTATGGCAAACTCTCCCATGGGAAGTTTTTCATGATGAAAGAGAAGATTTTTCTTGATAAACTCTTTATTTTCCTCCTCAGAATCAAAGTTTTTACAACTATAGTCTTCCACCATACCATCTTTAAAGGTAAGCTTTAAATCTATATAGTTATAGTCATTTAAATAAACTTTACTCACATGCAAAAGTCCATCCGTCTGCCTTAAAACCGGGGAGGTAAAGACTTCGCCTACCGGAATATTTACATCTGCCACACAATTTTCAAATTTTGTTTGTTTTGTTGCATCCACAAGGCTACATAGACGAATGTAGAGATCTGTCTGATTTTCTCCTTTTCCTTTCACATGCACATAGTCTCCCTTATCCAAAGCATCAATCATAATTTGCTGTATCCTTTGGTAAGTAATATAGTCCAATGTGTTAATTTTTACCGTCTCTGCAAAAATCTCCTCAAAGTTCTCTCCTATTTCCGGCTTAGGAAAAGCTATGATAGTAAAACTCCTCTCATCTCCCGGTATATAACGGTTAATAATCTGAGAAGACTGACTATCCATAGACACCTGTAACTGTTGCTGTTTTTTATTAAGACGCAAGGGGTGATTTCCCTCAAAAGGAACAAAAGGTTCTTCTCCGAAAGTTTCAATGACTGCCGGACCTGCATGAAGTCTTGCCACATCCTTATATTTTTCATAAGCCACTTGTAAACTTCTTATCTTTCTATGGCTAAAATCTTCATCTAAAAATAAGCTCTCATCCTGACTATGATCATAGTCATACTGTTTATTAGGAATTGCGCCATAAAAACCTATACGATTTTGTCCCTTTTTATTAATTCGAAAAGTTGCAAAACGGTAAATAATCGGGGATAATCCCATCGCTTCAAATTGCTCAATCGCTGCCAAAACCATGCGTTCAAAACCTAAATTATAACGAATATTTACCGTCTTTTTCTTAGACAAATCAATTCCGGCATTTTCAAATCCTATTCTGTAGCCTTCTGTGTAAGTTTTTGCCAGCTTTTCAATTTCTTCTTTTGTCATTTTCTGAAAAAATTTTGCTGTCTGTATTTCACTGTCGCTAATATACTCTCCAAAATCGTATAGATAGTCTACTTTACTGTAATCCGCATTCTTTATAATATCCAAAGCAAATGCAGAAGCCGTCGTATCCACCATCTGTCTGACTCTAGCCTCTAAAAGTTCATCACAATAATCACTGTTAAACCAATAAAAGGCATCTTTAATCTCCTCTTTTAGTGGTAAAGTCTCCTGACAAAACATATAATATACTTCCAAAAAAAGTTCCAAAAGAATAGTCATGCCAAATATATTTTGCTCAAAAAACAAGGGAATAATGCCCCTAAGTTCTGCGTAAAGGTAAGATAAAAGACTACCATACTCCTCCCCAAAAACCTTTTGACTATAGGCAGGATTTCCATAGGATTTGCTGTAATTTTCCGGCAAAATATCCCTATACATTTCCTGATTTTTCTCTTCTGCTGAAAAACCATTTTCTTTTATTACTAAACAAATAAAATCCGCCAGGCTTTGGAAATAGTCTCGGTAAGGACTTTTAACCACTTCTTCCAGCCTTACCTCTGCCACCCTATCCAAAGCAAGGTCAAAGCGTTCCTTTAATATATCTTCCATTTATGATACTCCTACTAAAAATAATGCAAACCAAACTACTGTAAAAATTCCATTTAAAATAGATCCTACCACACTATATCTATGAGATTTTTTAACTTCTGAAAAACTTTGAATTCCTTTAACAAATCCATAAAGACTAAATGCAATTCCCATCCAACCTAGTGCACCCAAAGGAATACCTGCCTTCCCTCTAAAAAAGAAAGACAGTAAAATCCCAAAAAGAAAAAGCCCAAAAGAAACTGCCGCAAACTTCGTTGAGACAATTCCATTTTCAGACTCTTCTTTATTCTTTAAAGCATATTTAAATCTTTTCGCCATCTGCTATCTCCTTATAAAATTGCATATTCGAAAAAACATATATCCTAAAATCGTTCCACCGGTATTTAGGATTATATCATCCACATCAAAACGCCCCACTCGAAAATACAACTGCATGACTTCTACAAATACTGTCAAAAAAAGACCCATCCATACTACTTTTAAACCTTTTCTGTAGGACTTGAAAACCAGCGGCAAAAAAAAGCCAAAAGGGACAAAACCAAGAACATTCCCCGCTAAATTCAAAAAAACCGCATAGTTTCCTAATTGTTGACGATAACGCCAAAACCTCTGTATTTCCAAAAAAGGAATTAAATTATAGTGCCTTTCCTGTGCAGGGTATCCTGACCTTCCATACCATTCCGCCAAAAACAGAAAATACAGCAAAAGCACCAGATAAAGCAAAAGGAGAATTCCTCCTGCCACTCTAATTCGTTTTTTTTGTTCTTTATTCACTAAAGGCACTCCTTGTATTAAAAGGTAAGCTCACTCTTACTTTTTAAAAGCTTTGCTCCCTGAATAATCATTAAAACACCGGCACTGATTCCGGTTACCAAAACCACAATTCCCAGTGCAATACTTCCCCCACCTATTCGATTCATTGTATGGTATAATTTTTCATTCATCTTTTTACTCCTCTACTTTACTCCGTAGGTTTGATAGTATTCCTCTATACGACCTTTAATAATGTCATCAATGATAATCTTCCCTTTATATTCTTTATTATAGAGATGTTCTACCACTTCCGCCATAGTTACAATCGCCGTTGTTTTTAATCCATACTTTTCTTCGATTTCCTTAAGGGCACTTTGCTCCCCTTTTCCTCTCTCCATTCTATCCACAGAAACCACAAGTCCTAATGTTTCCACCTTAGCCTGCGCCTTTACAATAGGAAGCGTCTCCTCGATAGAAGTTCCTGCCGTTGTTACATCCTCAATGATAACAATTTTATCATTATCTACAATCGGACTTCCCAGTAAAATCCCTGTATCTCCATGATCTTTGACTTCTTTTCTATTCGAACAATAACGAATTTCTTTGTCAAACTCCTGATAAATTGCCATAGATGTCGCTACAGATAAAGGAATACCTTTATAAGCCGGTCCAAATAACACATCAAATTCCAAACCAAAGGCTTGTTTGATTGCCTTGGCATAATACTGCCCCAAACGATGCAACTGCCCTCCGGTACGGTAAAAACCTGTATTAATGAAAAAAGGGGTTCGTCTTCCACTCTTGGTAACAAAATCTCCAAATTTTAAAACACCGCAGTCTACCATAAACTCTATAAATTCCTGCTTATATGCTTCCATGTTGTCCTCCATTTTCCTATCCGGAAGTTTATTTTTATTTATTCACCAGTATAGCATTCCCCTTACATTCCTGCAATCAAGAAACTACTTTACCAAACCTACCATTTCTCTAACCTCTTTAAAACCATAACGACGCATATAGTCTTCGATTCCTTTGGCTGTTTCAACTGTCGCATAGGGATTATAGAAATTTGCAGTTCCCAGACAAACAGCACTTGCTCCTGCCAAGATAAACTCTATAGCATCCTCGGCATTTTCTATCCCTCCCATACCGATTAAGGGAATATCCACCGCATTTGCCACTTGGTAAACCATGCGAACCGCAATGGGCTTAATTGCAGGACCCGACAAGCCTCCTGTTTTATTGGCAAGGGCAAAAGCTCTTTTATGAATATCAATCTTCATCCCCGTAATGGTATTAATCAAGGATAAGGCATCCGCTCCTGCAGCCTGTGCTGCTCTTGCCATTTCAGCAATATCTGTGACATTGGGGCTAAGCTTCATAATCACCGGTTGCTTTGCTAATCGTTTTATTTCTTTTGTGATTTCAAACACGGCATCTGCCCTTTGTCCAAAAGCAATTCCCCCCTCTTTGACATTGGGGCAAGAGATGTTAATCTCCAATAAATCTACCGGCTCGGACGATAATCTCTCCACAACTTCACAGTAATCCTTATTAGTCTTTCCACAAACATTAACAACAATCTTAGTATCATACTGTTTTAAATAAGGTAAATCTCTCTTACAAAAAACTTCTACTCCCGGATTTTGCAACCCGATAGCATTTAACATACCCGATTTTGTCTCTGCAATTCTAGGCGTAGGATTTCCCGCCCAAGGGACATTAGCAACGCCCTTTGTTACCACAGCCCCCAATTTATTCAAATCCACAAATTCGCTGTACTCTATACCGGATCCGAAAGTACCGGATGCCTCCATAACAGGATTTTTTAAAATGACTCCACCTATATTTACCTTTGTATTCATTTATCCTCCCGCTTATAAATCAATTTCGCTTGCCAAAAAGACAGGTCCATCTTTACAGATACGTTTGTTACTTACATGTGTATGCTCATCCACCTCTTTTGATTTGCACACACATGCCAAACAAGCACCGACACCACATGCCATTTTCTCCTCCATGGAAATATAGCAGGGAATCTCCTTATTTTCAGAAAAAGTTTTTAGCGCAGCTAGCATAGGAGTAGGACCGCAAGCCATAATCATATCTGCTGTCAAGGCATGGTCTTTGATGGCATCCAAGACATTTCCTTTGCTACCGCAACTTCCATCTTCTGTCGCAACAAAAAAGTCTCCACAGTTCGACAATTCTTTTTCTAAAAAGAGTTCCTCTCTATACCCACAAACTAAAATCTTTTCTGCCTCTATCTGTTTTGCCGTTTCCAACATAGGCGGAATACCGATACCTCCACCGATAAGCAAAACTTTTTTACCCTTGGCAATCTCTATTGGAAAACCATTTCCCAAAGGACCTAAAATCTCTATTGTGTCACCTTTGTCAAGCTTAGAAAACTCTTTAGTTCCCGCCCCTGCCACACGATATACTAAGCGGATTCTGTTTTGAGCAGAATCAATTTCACAAATGCTGATAGGTCTTGGTAAAAGTCGACTTTTGTCATTACAATACAGGGAAACAAATTGCCCCGCCTTTGTTTCTTTAGCAAAAGAAGCTGTCAACCACATACTATAAATATCCGTCGCAAGTTTTTCCTGCGAAAGAACAATCGCTTTTTCTTTCTTCTTCATATATTTACTCCATTATCGCTGATTCAACGCCTGATCTATATCCAAAATCATATCTTTGACCGCCGCTCTGGAAGCTTCTGCAAAGTTAAGGCTTCCATAGTCCGCATATTTTTCCTGCTGATATGCCGCTATAATGCCTCTGGAAGAATTTACAATTGCGCCTAGCCCGTCTTCATTAAAAAAATGCACCAAATCGGCACCCTTGCCACCCTGTGCACCATATCCCGGAACCAAAATATAAGCCTTGGGCATGATTTTTCTAAGCACTTTTCCCATTTCAGGATAAGTAGCGCCTACAACAGCACCAACATAGCTGTAGTCTTCTCCCATATGCTCTTCTCCCCATTTAGCAACATGCTCTCCTACCCATTCATATAGGGGACGCCCGTCAACTAAGCGATCCTGAAACTCACCGCTGGATGGATTTGATGTTTTTACTAAAATAAATAATCCCTTATTTTCTTCTTTGCAAACCTTCATAAAGGGACGAACACTATCTGAACCCATGTAAGGATTGATTGTAGAAAAGTCCTCATGAAATCCCGAGAACTTTTGTCCTCCTATTTCTACTTTTCCTAAGTGTCCCACTGCATAAGCCTCTGAAGTAGAACCGATATCGCCCCTTTTAATATCTCCTATCACAAGAAGTCCCTTTTCCTGACAATAAGAAACTGTTTTTTCATAAGCAATCATACCCGCAACCCCAAACTGCTCGTACATGGCAATCTGCGGTTTTACTGCCGGTATCAAATCATAAGTAGTATCTACAATCGCTTTATTAAACTGCCAAATCGCCTCAGCTGCTCCTTGAAGATTTTCCCCGAAGTCTGAGAAAGCTCTCTCCTTAATAAAATCCGGCACATAAGATAACATTGGGTCTAAACCCACCACGATAGGAGCCTTGGTCTCCCTGATTTTTTTCACCAACTGATTAATCATTGTGCATCCTCCCAAACAATCTTTCCATTACAAATAGTTACCTTAGTTTTCCCATATACTTCCCATCCGTCAAAAGGAGTATTTTTCCCTTTGGATAGAAAAGTGTTTTTATCTATTTTATAAGGAGTTTCCATATCAAAAATTACGATATCCGCAACTTTTCCTTCTGCCAGTGAACCCTTATCAATTCCTAGAATTTTTGCCGGATTATAACTCATTTTTTCCGCCATCTGCATAAGACTTAAAACACCCTCCTTTACCAGCTTTGTCACTGTTAATGGAAGTGCAGTTTCCAAGCCGACAATGCCAAAAGGAGCGTCTTTTAAACCTTTTTCTTTCTCCTCTTTCGTATGAGGGGCATGGTCTGTACTGATAACATCAAAAACATTCTCCTTTAACCCCAGTTTTAAAGCCTCTACATCTTCTCTTG
>DATCYL010000068.1:0-9116 GCA_036570305.1 Lachnospiraceae bacterium | reverse complement strand
TTCTCGGAAAATATTCTGTGATGCTTGGGCAGGCAGAATTTGCTAAGAGACCGGTTTCTTGACAGATGGTCGCTTTTTCTACACTGGCAGGAATTTGAAAGTCTGTGTAAGGAAGATTTTCATGAATACGTCCCATAATTTTTCGCCAAAGATTCTTATGGTAGCTTCGGTAAACGCCCGCATCCGGAAGTTTTTCATTATTATCGTATCCTGCCCATACTGTACAAGTATAATAAGGGGTAAAGCCTGCAAACCATAAGTCATTATAGCTGGTGGTTGTACCGGTCTTTCCTGCAACCGGCATATTGTTTAGAGCCAAGTCTCTACCGGTACCTTCACTTACAACCGTTTCCATAGCACTGGTTAAAAGATAGGCGGTACTGTCTTTAAAGACGGTAACGGGTGTCGATGTGTTATCAATCAAAACATTCCCATCTTTATCTAAAATTTTAGTTTAAAAAATCGGTTTTATATATTTCCCGCCATTAGCAATCATGGCGTAAGCACCGGTCAACTCCAAGTTGTTGATACCGTAGGTTAGACCACCGAGTGCCAAAGGCTGATTGATATCTGAAAAAACCTGTGTTTGCCCGGTAAGCTTGTTTTTTACGGCTTTTTGATCGACAAGAGAGGTAAATCCCATGCTTTTTAAGTAATCAAAAGCTTTTTTAGGGGTTAAATCTGTAATGGTTTTTACGGCTGCAACGTTAACAGAGTGATTGATAGCAGTTCTTACAGTAATATCACCCATAAAATCTCCTGAGGCATTTTTGACGGCACGACCATTTTCGTAGTTATAAGGTTCGTCTTTGATTACAGTAGCCAGATTCACTAAACCTTCGTTAATGGCAGGACCGTATGCTGCTAAAATTTTAAAGGCGGAACCGGGTTGTCTGTTGGTATCTGTCGCACGATTTAAGGTGAGGCTGGCAGTTTTTTCACCGCGTCCTCCGATAATTGCTTTTACATAACCGGTTGCTTGGTCCATGATGACCAAAGAAGATTGCGGTTCCGGTAAGAAACTGACACGTTCAGCTAAAATAGAATCTCCTTCGCCTAAAAGAGAGGCTTTGTAAGCGTCGATATAGCTTTGTGCTTCTTCCTGGCTGGAAAAGAGCAGATCAAAATTTTCATCACTTTGCTGAAAATGACTTCGTAACATTTCCTTACTGTAATTAACCTGTTCTCCGCTTGCTTTGGTAATAGTTAAAGCCCAATCAATAGAGTATTCAATATTTTCAGGGAAATTATCAGGGTTGGTATACTCTTCATCAGCGATAGCCTGGATATTAGGGTCTTGGGTGGTATAAATCTGTAAACCTCCACTATAAAGTGCCTGATAAGCCTGTTCTTTGGTATAGCCTTTCTCAGACTGTAAATCATGTACAATTTGAGCCGTTAATTCATCGATAAAATAAGAATAAATTTTTTCTTCGGAAGTAATTGCGCTGGCAGCGGCAACCCGTTCATAAACATTATCTGCCTGACATTCGTCGTATTGTTCTTGCGTGATATAGTTTTGTTTTAACATATTGGAGAGAACCTTGTTGCGTCTCTCACGGTTTCTGTCAGGGTGAGTAATGGGATTATAGGCGGTCGGATTTTTGGAAATACCGGCAATCACCGTACACTCGCTTAAAGTCAAATCCTGTACATTTTTATTAAAATATCGTTGTGCAGCTGCCTGGACACCATAGGCACCCGCGCCTAGATTTATGGTATTTAGATAATTTTCCAGAATAATTTCTTTGGCATCGGAACCTTGAGAGGTCAATTCTCTTTCTAAGGCAACTGCCAGATACTGTTCCTGAAATTTTCTGCGAACCTTTTCTGTCATGGTAGACTCTTGTGTCCAAGTGGTAAAGACGTTGTTTTTTAAAAGCTGTTGGGTGATTGTGCTGGCACCTTCGGAAAAGTGAAGACCATTTTGAACACCGACAACAAAAGCTCGAATAATTCCCAAAGGATCAATTCCGTTATGGGAATAAAAACGTTCATCTTCCACAGCGATGACAGCATTTTGCATATCTTGAGGAATATCTGCTATAGAAACAGAAATTCTGTTGGAAGATGGTGCTGTAAGTTTTTGTAATTGATTTCCGTCTACATCATAAATATAAGTAGCGTATCCGCTGGGGACAATATTTACATCACTGATAGCCGGTGCATCATCAATAATTCCGCGAACTACTCCAAAGATGGCTGAAAAACCAATAAGACCGATGGCAATAAAGGTGATAAATAAAGCGCGGATAGTGCCAATGCCGGCCTTTTTTCCAAAATCTTTAGATTCAGATAAAATCTGTTTTTTGCGGATAGTATGTTTCCTACCGAAATTCATAAAATAACCTCCTATTCTTTCCTATTATAACAAATAGGAAAATTGAAGAAAACCCCCAAATAAAAAGTTCACACTGACGCTTAAATGGTGCTATACTATCAAAGAATATAAGAAAAGAGAATTTTCTATTTTGGAGGATAAAAATGGAAAACTACAAAACTCTTTGTCAAGAGGCCAGAGCAGAAATAGAGGAAAAGAAATCTAAATTTATAGCTATTATTCGACCTATAAAAAGTGCCGAGGAAATGGCGGATTTTGTGGGAGAAATTAAAAAAAAGTATTGGGATGCCAGACACTATTGTCAGGCATATATCCTGGGAAAAAGACAGGAAGTAGTTCGTTTTAGTGATGATAAAGAACCGGGAGGAACTGCGGGAAAGCCTATGCTGGATGTTCTTTTAGGTGCGGGTTTATGCGATGTAGGTGCCATTGTTATCCGCTATTTTGGTGGAGTTTTACTTGGCACGGGGGGATTGGTCAGAGCTTATTCTAAGGCTGTAGCAGAAGCTATAAAAGAGGCAGATATTCTTGAAAAAAAAGTGGGATGTTTACAAATGATTGAGACAGACTATGTGGGATTGGGAAAAATCCAGTACATAGCGGGTAAAAATGAGGCGTTTATTGTGGATACAGAGTATACGGATCAAGTAAAAATAAAAATCCTTGTCCCAAAAGAGAGAGTGACAAAACTTTTAAAAGATGTGACAGAAGCCACAAGCGGTCAGGCTCTCATAGATGAGGGAAAGGATTTTTATTACAGCCTTATTCAAGGCAGTGTACGCTTATATGAAAATTAGCAGATTTCAGGTTCCGGATAGGTTTGTCCTTTGGTGTCAGCAGTGATAGATGCGATTTTTTGCTGATCTAAGGGACGGTCGCTATAATCAGTTTCTACATTAGCGATTTCATCCACTACAGAAAGTCCCTCGATGACTTTTCCAAAGGCAGCATAAGCGCCGTCTAAGTGCGGGGAATTTTCGTGCATGATGAAAAACTGTGAACCTGCGGAGTTTGGATCCATAGCACGAGCCATAGATAAAACACCCTTTGTGTGTGCCAAATCATTTTGGAAACCGTTCTGAGAAAATTCTCCCTTGATTTGATAGCCGGGACCACCCATGCCGGTTCCGTTTGGGCAACCGCCCTGAATCATGAAACCGCGAATAACTCTATGAAAGATAAGTCCGTCATAATATCCTTTTTGAATCAAACTTAAAAAGTTATTTACGGTGTTTGGTGCAATTTGAGGATAAAGCTCCGCTTTCATAACGGCTCCGTTTTCCATTGTGATTGTAATAATTGGATTTTCCATAATTGACTAGCTCCTTTTGTAAAGTTATAGTAGCTTTTGAAAGCTAGCTTAAGTATAAGCGTTGAATAAAAAAGGCGCAAGCAGAATTGTAAGGATAGAACAGATATGCTATACTAAATGGCATTAAAATGGAGGAGAAAACTGATTTGTGTCAGGAATAAAAAAGAATATGAGATATAGATTTCAAACAAAAGTAGATAGAAGTAATGTCTATGATTTTTTATTAACGCATACCTATCAAAGTTTTAGTGGGATTTTTACTTTGCTATTAGGAATTATAGCACTTGCCTTATTTTTTTATTCTTTGGGTAAGGTAAAGGTTCCGATTTCAATTTTGTATTTATTTGTAGCTTGTCTTTCGGTTTTTTATATGCCTGTCTTTTTGTACATACAGTCTAAAAGACAAATGAAGACGGTTTGGTTTTATCAATTTCCGGTAACCTATGAAGTAGGAGGGGATGGTTTATTGATTAGCCAAATGGAAAGAGAGGGATTTGTTGCCTGGCATGAGATAAGTAAAGTACAGGAAGGAAACACCTGTCTTATGGTCTATGTGGGAAAAAGAAGTGCTTTTTTGTGGAGAAAAGAGGATATGGGGAAGGATATGGGGGCCATCTGTAGCCTGTTAAAGAAATATTTGGGAGAAAAAAAGGTGAGGGTAAAATCATGAAAATAATGACGGTTATAGAGAGTTTTTCGCCGGAAGAGACTTTTTTGCTGGGAAAAGAATTGGGGAGAGCGGCACAGGCGGGAGAAGTTTATACATTAGAGGGGGACTTAGGTACAGGAAAAACAGTTTTTACCCAAGGATTGGCAGAGGGGCTGGAGATTAAAGAAGCTGTCAATAGCCCGACATTTACAATTGTACAGGAGTATAGGGAGGGCAGAGTTCCTTTTTATCACTTTGATGTGTATAGAATTGCAGATATAGAGGAAATGGAAGAAATCGGATATGAAGATTATTTCTATGGAGAGGGTGTTTGCCTTATTGAGTGGGCGGAGTTAATCAAAGAGCTTTTGCCTGCAAATTGCATAGAAATCAAAATTGAAAAGGATTTCACAAAAGGATTTGATTATAGAAAAATTACATATATAAGGAGTAAAGAGTGATGAAAATATTGGGCTTAGATAGTTCCGGCTTGGTAGCTTCTGTTGCCTTGATAGACGATAATAATCTATTAGGAGAATATACAGTTAATTATAAAAAGACACATTCACAGACACTTCTTCCTATGGTGGATACCTTGTTGGGGATGTTGGAAATGAAACCGGAAGATATTGATGCCATTGCCATTTCAGCGGGTCCCGGTTCTTTTACCGGGCTTAGAATAGGGAGTGCAACAGCAAAAGGTTTGGGATTAGCACTTAAAAAACCATTAATAGAGGTTTCGACTTTAGAGGCTTTAGCTTATCAACTGTTTGGTGTAAAAGATATGATTTGTCCTCTTATGGATGCCAGAAGATCTCAGGTTTACACTGCTTTATATCATTTTGAGGAAGAAATCCTGGTTAAGGATATGCAAGAGAGTGCTCTTTCTATTTATGATATCATAGAAGAAATTAACAAAAGAGGACGCACGGTGGCGTTTTTGGGAGATGGTTTGTCTGTTTATGAAAATATAATTAGAGAACATGTGAAAGTACCTTATATGTTTGCACCGGCTTTTTCTAATAAACAAAGAGCAGGGGCTTTGGCTGGTTTGGGACTTGTTCTATATAAAGAGGGAAAGTTTTGCCATGCAAGAGAACATCAGCCGAATTATTTGCGACTGTCACAAGCCGAACGTGAGAGGATGGAAAAAGAAGGCGGGATGCAAAAGTGATTCATATAGAAGAATTGCAAATTGACGATCTGACACAAGTGATGGAAATTGAAGGTGCAGATGCAAAAGAGGGGTGGACAAAAGAGGGGTATTTTTCTTTTCTAATAAGAGAAGACACCTTGTTTTTAGCTATAAAAGAAGATGGGAAGCTTTTGGGACATTGCGGAGTTTTGTTGCTTGCCTGGGAAGCAGAAGTTTTAAATGTTTTTATTAAAAAGAGCAGGCGCCGAGAAGGGCTTGGACGCTGTCTGCTAGAAGAGATGATAAAACAGTGTGGCAAGAAAAATGTGAGAGATTTGTATCTTGAGGTTAGGGCAAGTAATCAGGCAGCGATACATCTTTATGAGCAACTGGGCTTTAAAAGGTTGGGACTTCGCTCCCATTATTACAGTAATCCCATAGAAGATGCGGTACTTATGAGTTTAGAGTGTAGAAAAGAGGAATCAAAATGATAGATGTTTGTCTACTGGGTACAGGTGGTATGATGCCGCTTCCCAAAAGATGTTTGACAGCTTTGATGACAAGGTACAATGGAAGTAGCTTGTTAGTGGATGCGGGAGAAGGAACGCAGGTTGCCATTAAGCAGGCGGGCTGGTCTTTTAAGCCTATAGATATTATTTGTTTTACACATTATCATGCGGATCATATTAGTGGACTGCCGGGTTTGCTTCTTACCATGGGGAACGCTAATAGGGAAGAACCTTTGCTTTTAGTTGGTCCTAAGGGGTTGGAGAGAGTTGTTGCGGCCTTGAGGGTGATAGCTCCGGAGCTCCCTTTTTCAATTCAATTTAAAGAACTTTCTGAAAGAGAAGAGAAATTTACGTATCATGGCTATGAAATTACAGCTTTTCGTGTTAATCATAATGTGACATGCTATGGTTATAGTATTGAAATTCCAAGAACCGGTAAGTTTGATGTAGAAAGAGCCAAAAAAAATAATATACCTATTAAGTATTGGAATCTTTTACAAAAGGGAAATATAGTGGAAGCAGATGGGGTTGTTTACACTCCTCAAATGGTTTTGGGTGAGAAAAGAAAAGGTATTAAAGTCAGCTATTGTACAGATAGCAGACCTGTAGAGATGATTTCAAAAAATGCAAAAGAATCCGATCTTTTTATCTGCGAAGGGATGTATGGTGAAGACGAAAAAGAGAGCAAGGCAAGAGAATATAAACATATGACCATGAAAGAGGCGGCAAATCTTGCAAAAGTTGCAAATGTTAAAGAATTATGGCTTACACACTACAGTCCGTCCCTGGTATACCCGGAGCAGTATATGGACAGTGTCCGGGCAATATTTGCCAATTCTAAAGCGGCTAAAGATGGAGATAAGATGGAGATAGTATTTAAAGAGGATGAAAATGGAAAATAAAGATCTTATTATATTAGGAATAGAAAGTTCCTGTGATGAAACGGCAGCAGCGGTTGTTAGAAACGGAAGAGAAATTCTTTCTAATGTAATTTCGTCACAGATAGATTTACATAAACTTTATGGAGGCGTGGTGCCGGAAATAGCTTCCAGAAAGCATATAGAAAAAATCAATCAGGTAATTGAGGAGGCCTTAAAGGAGGCGAAAATCACTTTGGATGAGGTGGATGCTATTGGTGTGACCTATGGTCCGGGTCTGGTAGGCGCCTTGTTAGTTGGTGTGGCAGAGGCTAAGGCAATCAGTTATGCAAAAGGAATTCCGCTGGTAGGTGTGCACCATATAGAGGGGCATGTCTCTGCAAATTATATTGAACATGCAGATTTAAAGCCACCTTTTTTATGTCTGATAGTATCAGGTGGACATACGCATTTAGTGATTGTAAAGGATTACGGTGTTTTTGAGATTTTGGGAAGAACAAGAGATGATGCGGCGGGGGAAGCTTTTGATAAGGTGGCACGGGCAATTGGTCTGGGATATCCCGGTGGACCCAAAATTGATAAATTATCTTTTGAAGGAAATGAAAATGCTCTTATTTTTCCGAAAGCAAAGGTAAATGATGCGCCTTATGATTTTAGTTTCAGTGGAGTGAAATCAGCGGTTTTAAACTACATCAATAAAGCAAAAATGACAGGTCAAGAAATAGTAAAAGCTGACTTAGCGGCTTCTTTTCAAAAGGCAGTAGTAGATGTTTTAGTGGAAAATACATTGCGGGCAGCAAAAGATTACCGTATATCAAAGATTGCCATAGCAGGAGGGGTTGCATCAAACCAACATCTTAGAGCGGCCATGGAGACGGCTTGCCAAAAAGAGAAAAAAAATCTGTACTATCCGTCGCCGGTATTTTGTACAGACAATGCGGCTATGATTGGGGTAGCGGCATATTATGAATACTTAAGGGGAACGAGACACGGCTTGGACTTAAATGCGGTTCCAAACTTAAAGTTGGGAGAGAGATAGAGATGAAAACTGTAGCGATTATTTTGGCTGCCGGCAGTGGAAGTAGGATGCATAGTAAAATAAAAAAGCAGTTTTTAAAATTAGGCGAATACCCTGTTTTATATTATTCTTTAACTTGTTTTGAGAAATCGTCAAAAGTGGATGAGATTATTTTAGTTACTTCAAAAGAAGATATGGAATTTTGTAGAAAAGAAATTGTTGATTTTTATGAGTTTTCAAAAGTAAAAGCAATTATTGAAGGTGGAAATGAACGCTACCTTTCTGTTTACGAAGGGTTGAAAAAATGTCAAGATTGTGATTACGTTCTTATTCATGATGGAGCAAGACCTTTTGTGAACCAAAAGATGATAGAGGATTCGATAGAGCAAGTAAAAAAAACAGGTGCTTGTATTGTAGGGGTTCCTGTAAAAGATACTATAAAAAAGGTAGATGAGGCAGGGTGGATAAAAGATACCCCTGACAGACAAGCGTTATGGAATGTACAAACTCCACAGACGTTTGATTATTCTTTGATAAAGAAAGCCTACGATAAAGCCATAGAGATGAAAAACAGAAGGTTTACAGATGATGCCATGGTAGTGGAAAGTCTGGGGGAAGCGTCAATAAAAATGATTTTAGGTTCTTACAAAAATATAAAAATAACAACAATAGAAGATTTACAAATAGCAGAAATGTATTTATCTAGAGAGAAATAAAATCTGTCTGGAAAAATGATTTGAAAAATAAAAAAATAGATATTGACATAGATAAATACACATGCTAATATACTATATGTCGCTGACAAGTGATATCTTGGAGAGGTATCGAAGTGGTCATAACGAGGCGGTCTTGAAAACCGTTTGTCCGCAAGGGCGCGTGGGTTCGAATCCCACCCTCTCCGTTTACAAAACTACCAGAGAAATTGTGGTAGTTTTTATTTTTCCTATGAACAAAATAGGGCATTTGGAGAAGTACCCAAGTGGCTGAAGGGGCTCCCCTGGAAAGGGAGTAGGTCGTTAATAGCGGCGCGAGGGTTCAAATCCCTCCTTCTCCGTTTCTTTTGTTGAATAAGTAAAATAATATAAAGAAAATTCAAAAAACTTCTTGACAAAAGAAAAGAAACATTGTATTATGAGTAAGCTATTTCAAAGCAAAGCGTTGTGGAAAAAGAAATTTTAAAACAATTCAAAAAACTTCTTGACAAGGTCTTAGAAGTTATGCTAAGATAGCAAAGTTCGCTAAGAGCGAAAGAACCTTGATAACTGAACAGTAAA
>DATCYL010000067.1:0-6628 GCA_036570305.1 Lachnospiraceae bacterium | reverse complement strand
AGCACCTGCCACTCCGCCAATCCCCAAATTACTAATAAAAATCAACACAGAAAACAATAAAATAACTAAAAGAATGATGTCTTCTTTTAAGCCTTCTGCCGGCGTAAAATCCTGCTTAGCTCTGCTCTTTGTAGTTTTTTTTGAATTTTTTTTCTTTACACTGCTTTTTTTCTTTTCTGCCATAGCAACCTCCTAACCTATATAATTGCAAATAATAGTGATAAATCCTATAAAAAACGAATAATAAGCAAAGACCTGCAGATTCCTTTTTTCTACCAATTTTAAAAGAAAAGAAATCAAAAAATAGCCAACAAGTCCTGAAACAAAGGCTCCCAGAAGATAAGGACCCACAACGGAAAAATCTGTAAGTTTTTTAGCTCTGCCTATTTCTACAAAAAAAGATGCTAAAATTGCCGGAATAGCTATCAAAAAGGAGTATTTTATCGCATAACGCTTTTGAAATCCGCTAAGAGTTCCTCCCGCCAGAGTAAGTCCGAATCTGGATACACCCGGAAACACTGACAAACCTTGCAAAATTCCCAAAAAAATCCCATCTCTATACCTGCTGTCCTTTGGTATTTTATTTCCTTTAGGAAGGTAACCTACGACTAAAAGTATCACTCCCGTAATCAAAAACCCACTGCCTGTTCCTATCAAAGAATTCCCTAAACGGCGGGATAAATTATAAAAGAAGAGAGCAAAAATTCCTGATAAAAGAGACGAAATTAAGGTTAACAACAAAAACTTTCTATAATTTGTATAAACCAGTTTTTTATAAGGTAATGCTTCCTGGTGCTTTATATTCTTAAAATAAATACCTATATTTATAAAAATATCTCTTATCAAACGCAGGCTTTCCCCAAAAAGTCTGGCAATATCTTTTCTAAGATAAATAATCATTGCCACCAGACTTCCAATACGCAAAAAAGCAAAACCCAACATAGCATTCTTTTCTTGACTCCCCATTAGATGCTGAAGTAAGATCATATGTCCTGTGGTACTCACGGGCAAAAAACCTACAATCCCCTGCACAATTCCCAAAATAATTGACTCTATAAATGACATCTTTTTTCTTCCTATCTCTACTCACTTTTTATCCTAAAAACATATACGGGCACAAGTACAAAAATAACAAGGACATACTCCCCGCTTATAAAGCCACACCCTGAACTAAGATTTTCTAAACTTTGACACATCTCTATCGCAAAAAGCAATCCCCTCACCAAAGGCGAGAGGATTGCACTTGCTCTTGTCCAACTTATTCATCCCAATTATGATATACATACTGCACATCATCATCGTCCTCTAATAAATCTAAAGTTTTTTGCAAATTTTTAATTGCCGAATCGTCTGTCAAAGTAACATAGGTTTGTGGTAACATGGTAACCTCTGCCTCCAACATAGCAATCCCCTCTTTTTCAAGAGCTTCTCTAACCTGACTAAAACTTTCCGGGTCAGTAAGAATTTCATAGCTGTCTTCTTCCTCTATAAAATCCTCTGCACCTGCATCGAGTGCCAAAAGCATAAACTCATCACTATCCAAAGAACAATCATTTTTATCAATGATAATTTGCCCTTTTCTATCAAACATAAAGGAAACACAGCCTTGGGTTCCTATACTTCCATTTCCTTTGGTAAAAGCACTGCGGACATTTGCAGCAGTTCTATTTTTATTATCTGTAAGAGCATCTACTATAATAGCAATTCCATTGGGTCCATACCCTTCATAAGTAACATACTCAAAATTATCTGCGTTGGCGTCTCCGGCAGCCTTTTTAATACCTCTTTCTATAGTATCATTAGGCATATTATTGGCTTTTGCCTTGGCAATCACATCCCTGAGTTTACTGTTATTTGCAGGATCTGCTCCTCCCTCTTTTACAGCTACTACAATCTCACGTCCTATAATAGTAAAAATTTTACCTTTTTTTGCATCGTTTTTTTCTTTCTTATGTTTAATATTTGCAAATTTTGAATGTCCTGACATCTTATTTATCCTCTTCCTCTATTTTTTTTACTTTTACTTTTTGAATCACATGATTGGCTACCCCTAAAATCTCAAAGCTATAGCCGTCTCCCTCTATGAAACGATCCCTGGATGTTGGGATATGTTCTAACTTCAAAGTCAAATAACCATTTAAAGTTTCTACATCCTCCTCAAATTCAATTCCAAGGACTTCGCCCACCTGTTCTAAAGGAGTTAGTCCATCTATTAATACACTTTTATCTACCTGTTCCTGAATAAAATTATCATCCTCATCGTACTCGTCTAAAATATCTCCCACGATTTCCTCTAAAATATCTTCCATGGCAACAAGTCCACTGGTCTGTCCATATTCATCGACTACAATAGACATATGGATTTTCTTTTGTTGCATTTCCTGAAAAATCGCATCGATACTTTTAGTTTCCGGAATAAATCCTACCGTACGAATCAAACCGTGTATTTCTTTTAATTTTTGACTGCCATGGTCATGTTTTGTCAGATGCCGAATAGCATCTTTAACATGAATAATTCCTATAATATTATCGATATCTTCCAAAAAAACAGGATATCTGGAGTTGCTTTCATCCACCATAATCTGAATCGCCTCATCCAAAGAAATCTCTGCATCCAAAGCATTGATATTCATTCTATGAGTCATAATATCTTTTGCAGAAATATCACCAAACTGGATAATATTTTGGATCATTTCCGCCTCACTATCCATAATCAGCCCCTGCTCTTGTGCTTCATCTACAATATTAATAATTTCTTCTTCTGTAACGTCCAATTTTTCCAAAGGCTTTAAACCCAATAGCCTAACAAAAATTTTGGATAAAACTTCCATCATCCAGGTAAAGGGGCGTAACAATACAACAAAAAAACAAACAATTCTCACCAATAGATATGATGTAGATAAAGCTGATTGTCTGCCTATCACCCGTGGAACAAACACGCTAACACTTAATAAAGCTGTATAAAAAACCAATAAGCTCAAAAGACAAATCACAATAGCCAAAAATTTGATATATGCTAAGCCACCAAACTCTACTATTATATACCTATACAGTCTGGAACTTATCGGTAAAAAGCAAAAATATCCCAGTAATATATTCAGAAATCCGAAACTCCACTGAATGCTTTCTCCTAAATGGTTGGGATAGGTCAAAAATTTAAGAATCCATCCCGCCTTTTTTTTACCATCTTCTTTTTGCTCCTGTATTTCTGTTTCTCTTACATTTTGCACAGCACTTCTAAAAGCATGTAATATTCCATTAATAACTATAAACAAAAAAAGAATCCAATAGCCCCCTATGGGACTGGGTATATCCTGCATACCATAACTCCTTTAAACATAATCCTAAAAAAGGATACCATTTTCTATTTCATTCGTCAAGAAATCAAGCTTTCCACGACTTATCTCCATAAACATAAATCCTTGGGACTCTTTTATTGATGTCACAAACAAACTCATAATGAAATCTTCCTGACAGTTGACCTAATTCATCCGCACTGATATTATTTCCCTGACTTTCTCCCAATAAAACCACTTCATCCAGAGCCAAAGCTTCTTCTATATCTGTTACATCCACCATAAACTGATCCATACAAATACGACCGATAATCGGTGCCTTTTTCCCATGAATCAAAACCCAACCTTTATTAGATAAACTCCTTGGATAACCATCCGCATATCCTACGGGAATCGTAGCAATTTTCGTCTTCCTTTTTGTCGTAAAAGTTCCTCCATAACTTACCAAAACACCGGCATCCACCTCTTTTATATAGGTAATATGGCTATAGATGCTCATAGCAGGCTTTAATTTTACATTATCCCTCTCCACCTCGTTTGAGGGATATATACCATACATAGAAATACCTGCCCTTACCAAATCTAATTGTGCCTGTCCCAGTCGAATAATAGCGGCACTGTTGCTGGCATGAACGATAGGAATACAAAGTCCTTTACTTTCGAGCTTTTCTTTAAAATCCACAAATCTCTTTAATTGTCCCTTGCTATGTTCCAGATTATATTCATCCGCTTTTGAAAAATGAGTGAAAATTCCTTCAATTTTTATGTTCTCCAATTGGCTGATAGAAAAAATTTCCTTAAAACTCTCCTCTTTGGGAAGATAACCTATTCTTGACATTCCGGTATCTACTGCGATATGAATCGATACCTCTTTTCCCCTCTCTGCCGCCTTTTTAGATAAAGCAAGAGCATCCGAAAGCTGAAATATCGTTGGGCGAATATCATGTTCAATTAAAAGAGAATAGTCTTCATGAAATGTATAACCCAAAATCAAGATAGGCTTATGGATTTTATTTTCCCTAAGTTCCATTGCCTCATCCACAGTAGCCACTGCAAAGCCCCATAAAAACTCATAGGCCTCTATAAATTTGGCTATCTCTACAGCGCCATGACCATAACCGTCTGCCTTGATTACAGCTACAATTTGCGTTTCCGGCAACAAGTTTCCTTTCATAGCCCTTAAATTCTCTTCTATATGCGCCATATCAATTTTAGCGTAGATACGACTCTTCTCTAACATCTTCTTTTTCCATCCCCTTTTTCAACATTAAAAGCTTTAATTCTTTTAGCAAGTCTCCTGCCATCATGGCCTCCGCACCATATAGGAGCCTAGCCCTTTTTCCGGCAAGTCCATGCAAATAGACTCCCAAAACAGCTGCCTGACTTAAAGTAGAGCCTCTCGTCATTAAGCCTCCTATCATGCCGGAAAGCACGTCTCCGGAACCGGCACTTGCCATGCCT
Source organism: Lachnospiraceae bacterium (assembly GCA_036570305.1). Taxonomy (GTDB): domain Bacteria; phylum Bacillota; class Clostridia; order Lachnospirales; family Lachnospiraceae; genus JAQVHQ01. The sequence goes on along the minus strand of DATCYL010000067.1, from coordinate 1,871 downwards.
GCATTTTCATACGGATGCAAATAAAGAGCCTTGCTATCAGCAACCACTGTTTTGGCATCTTTTAATACTAACACAATTTCGCTGTCTTTTACATAATTCTTTGCCAATTCCATACGATTTTCTTTTATAAAAGAAATATCTTTTCCTATAAGCCTACTCATTTCTCCCAGATGCGGAGTAAGAATGAAACGATTGTTTGCCATGATATCCTTATGATTTTTAAGAATATTAATACCGTCGGCATCCACCACAAGGGGCAATCTTCCTTGATTAAAAGCTATCGTATGCAAAAATATTTCTACTGCTTTATCGTCTTGTCCCAGTCCCGGTCCGATTACAATACCATTTGCCCAAGAAATCGCACGCTCCAGAGCTTTTTTATCCCATCTTTCATCGTAGCTATCTACAATAGCTTCCGGCAAAAGAGTATGCAAAAAGCCTTTATTTTCTTTGGAAGTAAAAATCCGAACCATCCCTACCCCCATTAAAAATCCGGCTTTGGCACTAAGGTAAGCGGCACCGCCCATATTGGCAGAGCCGGCAATGACCAAAAGCTTTCCTAAAGTGCCCTTATTGGCGCTCTCCATTGATTTAGGAAAGAAGCTCCAAGCCTCTTTATCTATCTGAAATATATCCTCTTCTTCTATAGCACCCTCTACAATACCGATAGCCTCTACAGCTACTTTTCCTGCATAGGAGCTACCTGGAGATAATAAAATTCCCAATTTTGCAAACTGAAAGGTAACGGTTGCTTTCGCCTTGAGCGCCTCTCCTAAAACTTTGCCCGAATCCGCACAAATACCTGAGGGAATATCCACTGCTAAAACAGGGATTTTGCTGGCATTTATTTCTTTAATCAAGCTTACGATCCCGCTATCCAGCTCTCTATTTAATCCGACTCCAAACAAGGCATCCACAAGACAGGAGTAGTCTCTTAGGCAATAGCTTACTACGAAAGAGACCCCATAGTTTTTTGCCATCTCTATTTGTTTTTGGCAATCTATGCTAACCCCTTTTTCTTTAAAAGGCATAAAAACATCCACAGGGACTCCTTTTTCCTTTAAAAGGCGAGCCATGGCAATTCCATCGCCTCCATTGTTTCCATTTCCAGCCAATACAAGGACCCTCTCCAAAGAGAAATCTTCTTTTTCTAAAATAGAAACTGCCGATAGCGCTGCCCTTTCCATCAAAAGAAGAGATGGCACCCCCATAGTTTCTATAGTATAAGCATCCATCGCTTTCATGGTCCTTCCTTTGACAATTCTCTTCATTTTGACACACCTTCCTTTATAAAGATAAGAATATTCTATCACAAAAATCCTTGGATGTCTTAGCAAGATAAAAAGAAAGCAACAAGCCGCTTAAGCTTATCGCTTTCTTTTTATCCTGCTATCTGATTCGCCTTCTAACTATCATCTGCCTGCCGCCTTTTTGGCACGCTTTTTCTTATCAATACTATACTTCCTAAGTCTAAGCACGGTATATGCTGCAAATATAATCGTATAAATGCTAATTTCTACTATTTTTGTTCTCCACATCATAGAATAAAGTACCATGACGTGAATATAAATCAAATAGAAAAACGGATATGCCAATCTCTGTAGCTTTTTCCATGAGGCTGCCTTCATCTTCTTTCTTACACTCTTAAAAGAAGTAATCCCCAGAGGAATCATTAATAAAATAAGAATAATAGAAATAATGGCTGCAATCATCCTCTGCATTCCCAGTCTCTGAGGATTTAAAAACAAGGCAGGAAAATACACAATTCCGTAAGAAACATTATGGCAAAGGGCAAATATACAACCCATAATAGAGATTTCTCCTCTTGCCTTTAAAATTTTCTTAGAAAGCTTTGTTTGATTTACCACACA
>DATCYL010000066.1:0-3175 GCA_036570305.1 Lachnospiraceae bacterium | reverse complement strand
TTAAAAACCATGCCATATTCCTGCCCAAGGTACGCATAATCTGTAAGCCTTCCTTATCCTGCCTTACCTCCTCGGGATTATTTCCATGCACCATATTCCAATACTGCGAAGAAATTAAAGGCATCTGCTGATGTAAAAAATATTTGTTCATTTGATCTAAGGCTGCGCTGGTGCCTCCCCGCCTTGCAGAAACAATAGCTGCAGCGGGTTTTAGACGAAAGGGATGTGGATTTTGTGAGGAGGCCGAAAAGAAAAGCCTATCCATAAAACTTTTTAGATTCCCATTCATCCCCGCATAGTAAACCGGAGAACCGAAAATAAATCCGTCATAATTCTTTGCCCTTTTGACAAAGTCATTGACTGCATCCTTAAAAACGCATTCCTCCGTCATCTGACATTGAAAACAGGAAATACATCCCCCTATTGGCTTTGTTCCCAGCCAATAATGTTCTGTTTCTATTCCCTCCTCTTTTAAAGTTTTTGCCACCTCTTCTAAAGCTGTATAAGTACACCCCTCCATATGAGGACTTCCGTTGACTAACATTACTCTCATAACTTCCCTCCCTTTTTATTTTATATCAAAAAATCTTTTCTTCTCTACAGTTTATTCCCAAATCCACTTTCTTTCAATATTAGAAATCTTTACAAAAAGACAAGTGCATAAGAACCTTTTTGTTCCACTTTTCTGTAGAATTTTATAAGTATCTTTGCACTCATCTTTTATGATTTATTTATATTGCTCTTTTACTTCTACAAGCACACCTAAAGCCTCTGCCGTGTCAAAGTATTCGTATGCTTCATAGCCCTTTTCCTGTTTAAAGATAGAAGGGAAATTCAGCTCTTTCATAACCTTTTCATCCTCCTCAAGAGGTCCGTCTGACAAAAGGCAAATAGAATATACAGAAGTTCCATGTTTTTTCAACCAATCCACCCATGGATCCTTATCCCCTAAGGGTTGAATAATCTCAAACCAGAAATTATCGCTAAAAACACTTTCTACCTTCATAGGTGTATCCGTAATTTCTTCCCCCAGATACTCTGTATAGGGTCTTCTTATAATTTTGTGGTCGCCATTATCCTCAGGAGCCTTTCCGGTACCTAATAAATTTTTATAAGCTTCTACTGTCTTTTTTAAGTCATCTGTTACCACAATTACTTTTATGATTTTTGTTGATGATAATGCCATTTTTTTGTTTCACTGTAAGTTATTAACCTACAGTATCCTCCTATTTTAAATTTTCTCTTATTTAATAAAGCACCCATATCCTCTTAAAAAACATCTAACTAGCGATTGGTAAAACCTCCATCTGTAATCAGCTCCGCCCCTGTCACATACGACGCCTCGTCAGAAGCTAAAAATGCGACAACTGCTGCAATTTCATCAGGCTTTCCTATATGTCCCAAAGGTATCATAGAAATAATATTATTCCTGATTCCGTCATCCCCCTTTACAAAGTCAGAAAAGCCTTTGGTATCCGTCGGACCGGGACTAATCGCATTGGCCCTGATTCCTCTTTCTGCCAACTCTCCTGCGAAAGAACGCGCCATAGAACGAATCGCCGCCTTTGCCGCATTGTAGACAATCGCATTTTTCCCCCCTTGAAAACCTGCGATAGAAGATATTAGCACAATTGATGAGCCTCGTCCCATGTAAGGTAGTAACTTTTGTACAGTAAAAAAGGAAGAGGTCACATTTAAGTCCATGGTCAAACGAAATTCCTTGGGACTTATATTTTCAATCGCATTTTGCGGTCCGTTACCCACAGTCGGAATAACCGCCTTTACTACTCTACCACTCGCTCTTACAGCCTCTGTGATTTTATCCAAATCCTCCATATTGGTAGCATCCACCTGCAAAATATCCACTACCTGAGGATGATTTCCATAAACCTCTTTTGCGGTTTTTACATCATAATCTGCTACAATGACATCAGCACCTTCTTCTAAAAAACGCTCTGTAATCGCTCTTCCTATTCCATTAGCCGCTCCTGTTATGACACATAATTGATTTTTAAATAAGTTTTTCATAATTTTTCCTCTCACTTTTTATTTTAATGCCCCGGTACTCATACCCTTTTCAAAATTCTTTTGCATACACAGATAAGCAATAATCTCCGGAATTGCTGTCATTACCGCTGCTGCCAAAATTTTTGTCTGGTCATTGGTAAATTCTCCTTGGAAATACTGAGGAAGCAATGTTACTGTCTGTAATTTGGGGCTCTGCAAAAACAAGAGCGGAAGCAGGTAAGTATTCCATGCATTAATTAGAGTTAACATAATAATGGCAGAACCAATCGGTTTTGTAAGAGGCAAAATAATTTTTGAAAATACCTGCACCGCATTTGCACCGTCAATACGAGATGCCTCCATAAGTTCATTGGGAATTCCCTTGATAAAGTTTCTTGCCAGAAGTATAGTAAAAGGCATCTGTAAGGCTGTCTGCGGAAAAATAACAGCAAAAAATGTATTGTACATATGCAACCTTTGAAAGGTTACAAATAAGGGAGTCATTAAGATAACTTCCGGTAAGGTAAGCGCCACTAAAATCAACCAGAAAAAGACTTCTTTTCCAAAAATATGTAATTTTGCAAACCCATATCCTGCGGTCATACTGAAAATATAAACCAAAAGAATAACCCCCACGGTAATAACTAAAGAGTTCCTAAAGTAGGTAGGAACCACTCCGGTATCCCATACCGCCTTATAGTTGTAGAAGCCTCTTCCTCCCAAAGAGCCTAAAAACATCTGAATTAAAGGCAATACATAAGGAATTACCATCAGAGTAAGAACTACCTGTAGGAGGACTTTCCCTCCTTTGCTTCTAATCTCAAACATCTCTTTTAATCCTCCTTATTTGCTCTATTGGTAAAGAAAGCACCAACAACTGCCAGTATCAAAAGCATGATAGAAAGCGATGCTGCATAGCCTAAATGCGACTGCCTAATCCCTTGCCTGTAAATATAAGTACCCAAAAACTCTGTTGCATGGTGAGGACCTCCCACCGTGATAAGATAAGGAATATCAAAGGTCTTTAGGGCTCCTATAACACTCAGCATAGCCATAGAGACTGTCGTTCCCTTACATCCCGGTACTACGATTGCCCATAGCGCTCTAAGATTTCCTGCACCATCGATACGTGCTGCCTCCAAAACTTCTTTGTCAATCTGGCTCATTG
>DATCYL010000065.1:0-11734 GCA_036570305.1 Lachnospiraceae bacterium | reverse complement strand
AGGAACTGTAATAGCGGCTTTTTCGCAAGTGCTTTTAAAAATGGCGGCATCCAAAAAGCATGAAAGTCTATGGAGGGAATATGTAAATCCTCATGTGGTTATTGGATATGGCATGATGGCATTATCTACTTTATGCACGATTATTGCCTATAAGGGAATAGACTATAAAAACGGACCGGTAGTGGAAGCTTTGGGTTTTTTATATATTATGATTTTGAGTTTTTTCTTTTTTAAAGAGAAAATTACAAAAAGAAAGTTTCTAGGGAATTGCCTTATTATTATCGGTGTCATTATTTTTTATCTGTAAGCGGGCTAAGAGGGGGAGAAACCTTGACAAATCCACTTGAAATGGTATCATTGTGAAGTAAAAATGGACTTAGTATTTTCTTTATTAAATAATAGAAAAATCACCTTTTAATAGGTGAAATTACAAACGAAGGAGAGTCAATAATGAAAAAAGACCTGGAAAAAAATTATGATCCGAAACAGATAGAGGAGCGTCTGTATGAAAAGTGGATGCAAAAGGGGTATTTTCATGCAAAGGTAAATCCGGATAAAAAGCCATTTACCATTGTAATGCCACCGCCAAATGTCACAGGACAGTTGCACATGGGACATGCTCTTGATAATACCATGCAGGATATTTTGATTCGTTTTAAGAGAATGCAGGGGTTTGAGGCTCTTTGGCAGCCGGGAACAGACCATGCGGCGATTGCTACAGAGGTAAAAGTTACTGAAAAACTCAAAAGCGAGGGGATTGATAAGGACGAAATCGGAAGAGATGCCTTTTTAGAACATGCCTGGCAGTGGAAAGAAGAGTATGGTGGACGAATTATTAACCAGCTTAAAAAATTGGGAGCGTCAGCGGACTGGGAAAGAGAACGTTTTACCATGGATGAGGGCTGCTCTAAGGCTGTTGAGGAAGTTTTCTTAAAACTCTATGAAAAAGGTTATATTTATAAGGGCTCTAAGATTATTAATTGGTGCCCGGTCTGCCAGACTTCTATTTCAGAGGCGGAAGTAGAGCACCAGGAGCAGGCTGGTCATTTTTGGCACATTAAGTATCCGATTGTGGGTAGTGATGATTTTGTGGAAATTGCAACAACACGTCCGGAAACTTTATTGGGAGATACAGCTGTGGCTGTCAATCCGGAAGATGAAAGGTATCAGCACTTAATTGGAAAACGTTTAAAATTACCTCTTACAGACAGGGAAATTCCTGTGATAGCAGACTCTTATGTAGATAAGGAATTTGGAACCGGATGTGTAAAGATTACACCTGCCCATGACCCGAATGACTTTGAGGTGGGCAAACGCCATGGTTTAGAAGAAATCTGTGTGATGAATGATGATGCCACTATCAATTCTTTGGGTGGTAAATATGCAGGGATGGACAGATATGAAGCCAGAGCCGCTATGGTAGAAGATTTAAAGAAAGAAGGGCTTTTGGTAAAGGTAAAAGACCATAGCCATGCGGTAGGAAGCCATGACCGTTGTAAAACAACAGTAGAGCCTATGGTAAAGCAGCAATGGTTTGTAAAAATGGGAGATATGGCAAAAGAAGCTATCAAGACTTTGGAGGAAGGTAATTTACAGTTCGTACCGGAAAGTTTTTCAAAGACCTATTTGCATTGGTTGGAGAATATTCATGATTGGTGTATTTCCAGACAGCTTTGGTGGGGACATAGGATTCCGGCTTATTATTGTGACTCCTGCGGAGAACTTGTGGTTTCTAAGGAAAAACCTAAGTCTTGCCCTAAGTGTAACCATGAGCATTTAAGTCAGGATGAAGATACTTTAGATACCTGGTTTAGCTCTGCTCTATGGCCGTTTTCAACACTGGGATGGCCGGATAAGACAGAAGAGATGGACTATTTTTATCCGACAGATGTTTTGGTTACAGGCTATGATATCATCTTTTTCTGGGTAATTCGTATGGTATTTTCTGCTTTGGAACAAACAGGTAAGACTCCTTTTCACCATGTTTTGATTCACGGTTTGGTAAGGGATTCCCAGGGACGAAAAATGAGCAAATCACTGGGTAATGGAATCGATCCTTTGGAAGTAATAGAAAAATACGGAGCGGATGCACTGAGAATGTCTTTGATGACGGGAAATGCTCCGGGAAATGATATGCGCTTTTATTGGGAAAAGGTAGAGGCCAGCAGAAATTTTGCCAATAAGGTATGGAATGCTTCCCGCTTTATAATGATGTATCGAACAGACAAGGCGATAGAAGTTCCGGCGCTTACGGATTTGGAGATTGCGGATCGATGGATTTTGTCAAGAGTAAACACATTGACGCGTGAAGTGACAGAGAATTTAGATAAGTATGAGCTTGGAATTGCAGTTTCCAAGATTTATGATTTTATTTGGGACGAATTTTGTGATTGGTATATAGAAATTGCAAAGCTACGTTTAAATGCAAGAGAAGAGGGAGACAAAGAGGCAAAAATGGCAGATACTGCTCTTTGGACGCTTAATACGGTACTTTCTCAGGCTCTAAAGCTCTTACACCCTTATATGCCTTTTGTTACAGAAGAAATCTTTTGTACTTTGACCGAAGAGGAGTCCATTATGGTTGCCAAGTGGCCATTATATAAGGATGAGTGGGATTTCAAAGAAGATGAAAGACAGATTCTGCTGATGCAAGAAATCATCAAAGGAGTTAGAAATATTCGTGCAGAAATGAATGTCCCAAACAGTAAGAAAGCAAAGGTGTCTATTGTTGCAGAGGAAGAAGCAACCGGTAGGGAGCTTAAAAGACTGGCAGAGAGTTTTGTATCGGTAGAGAGATTGCTCTTTGCTACAGAAGTACAGATACAGATGGATAAAAAGGAAATTCCTCAAGATGCTGTTTCGGTGGTGACTGCTCATGCTACGGTATACCTTCCTTTGGAAGATTTGATAGATTTTGAAAAAGAAAAAGAGAGATTAGAAAAAGAAAAAGAACACTTGCAAAAAGAAATTTCCAGAGCCAAGGGAATGCTCGCAAATGAAAAGTTTGTAAGTAAGGCGCCGGAGGCAAAAATTGCAGAAGAAAAAGCAAAATTAGAAAAGTATACACAGATGTTAGCGCAGGTTGAGGAGCGTTTGGAGCAGGTAAAAAACAGATAGGTGAGTAAAATGAAGAAAAATCAGGCAAAGTCCCCAGAAACTCAACCGGGGGAGAGGAAAAACGTAAAGGAAAATATAAAAAAGTCTTTTGAAAATCAGAAAAAAATCTTCTGTCAAAAAAAAGACAGTGCTAAAGAGTGGTTAAAAAGATTGGATATAAAGAAGCCTTCCTACTATCGTAATATGAATCGTCAAAAATGGCTGGAACTTTTGAACCAGACCAGCCTTTTTTGGCAATTTTTGCTTTCGTTTTTTGGGTATTTTTTGATAGAGAGTATTTCCAGACACTCTCTTTTGGAAGCTTTTACCTTTATGATGGATAGGTCTTGGGTTTATCTTTATAATGTCTGCCTTATCTTTTTAACAACTTTACCAGTTTATCTTTTTAGAAGACGTTTCTTCTATCGTATCTTTATAGGTTTGTTGTGGGTTTTGCTTGGGATTGCAAATGGGGTGATACTGGCAAAGCGAGTGACACCCTTTACCGGTCCGGATGTAAAAAACTTAAGTGAAGGATTGGGAGTATTAAGCAAATACATGAATGGTTTTGAGACAATTTTGCTTTTTGCAGGATTGATTGTAACTGTTCTTTTGATTTTATTTGTTTTTATCAAAGCTCCTAAATATAAGGGCAAAATGCATCGGGCGATTTCTCTTGTTTTGTTGGTGATTTGCAGTTTCGGTTTTTGGTCACTTACAGAGATTGCCCTAGAAAAAAGGCTTCTTTCTAATTACTTTGGAAATATTGCTTTTGCTTATGAGGATTATGGATATCCCTATTGTTTGACAGTTACTTTATTTGATACGGGAATAAGTTCTCCATCAGGATATTCAGAGTCTATGGTAAATCATATTACGGATGATTCCTCTAAGTCTCAAACGGGCAATATCGAGGAAATGCCAAATGTGATTTTTGTCCAGTTGGAATCCTTTTTTGATCCGACCAATGTAAGATATTTGAATTTATCGGAGGATCCTATCCCTAATTTTAGAAAACTGATGAAGGAATATTCTTCGGGCTTTTATACAGTTCCGTCTGTGGGAGCAGGTACTGCAAATACAGAGTTTGAGACCTTGACAGGTATGAGCATGCGTTTTTTTGGACCCGGCGAGTATCCTTATAAAAGTGTATTAAAGACCAATGCAGCAGAGAGTGCGGCGACTGTTTTTGACTCTTTGGGATTTACCTCCCATGCTATTCATAATAATGATGCTAATTTTTATAGTAGAAGAACTGTCTATGCGAATTTGGGATTCGATACATTTACATCAGAAGAATTTATGCCGGAACAGAGTAATACAACACCTTTGGGCTGGATGAAAGATGAACCTTTAATCAGCAAAATTACCGATTGTTTAGATTCGACAGAGGGAAAAGATTTTGTTTTTACTGTTTCAGTGCAGGGACACGGGGCATATCCTACGGAGCCGACTTATCCGAATCCCTCAATTAAGGTATCGGGAGCGGAAACTGATGAGCAAAACAGCTCGTGGGAATATTACATCAATGAAATTCATGAGATGGATCAGTTTGTACAAAATTTGGTAGATACCTTATCAAAAAGAGAAGAAAAGTGTGTATTGGTTTTTTATGGGGATCATTTACCGACTTTGGGATTGGATGATTCAGACTTAAAGGCAGGGACGCTTTTTCAGACAGAGTATGTCATCTGGAATAATTTTGGGTTGGAGAAAAGAAATGGTGTTCTTCCGGCTTACCAGGTAATGTCAGAGGTAATGAATCGTATCGGAATTCATGAGGGAGTTATTTTTTCTTATCATCAAAATCAAAAGAAAAATAGATTTTATCAAATCGATTTAGAGACTCTACAGTATGACCTTTTGTACGGAAAAAAATATGCATACAATCAAGAAAATCCCTATAGCAAGAAAAAGATTCAGCTGGGGATAAAAAAGACTAGGATAAATAAAGTAGAGACCATTAAAGAAGGGGTTTACTATATTCAAGGAGAAAACTTTACCCCATCTACCATTGTCCAAAGGAATGGAGAAGAGATTGCTTCGACTTATATCAATACATCAACCTTGTTGGTACAACAGGAGGATAGCTTAGAAGATGGCGATTGGATAAGTGTGGCAATAAAAAGCAACAGTTCCAGTGGGAAAATATTGCAGCAAAATAATACTGTGGTATACCACGAAGGAAATAAAAAAGTAGAGGCAAATATCAGCTTACCATCTATGATCATTACCAATCCTGATGGAAGTGTACAGACGGAAAATACGATAGATAGCCTTGTTGCAGAAAGTCAGTGACAATAAAATACAAGAGAATTTTTACTAGACAAGTGCCACCACTATATTATAATGTAGAAGAGCCCTAAAAAGGGTAAACTACAAAAGAATAGTGGTGGTAATTTGAATTATAGAGAAGCTGTGGAATATATTGAATCTATTCCTAAATTTACAAAAAAAAATAAAATAAGTCACACCCAAAAAGCTATGGAGGATTTAGGCTGCAAAAGTCCCTCTTTTAAGGTCATCCATGTGGCGGGAACCAATGGAAAGGGCAGTGTATGTGCCTATCTTGCATCTGTTTTGCAAGAGAGCGGGAAAAAAGTGGGACTTTTTACATCCCCCCATTTGGTGGATATACGAGAACGCTTCATAATAGATGGCAGTATGATTTCAAAAGAATTTTTTTTGGAAGCCTTTTTAAAAGTATTTGCTCTTTCTCAAAGGATGCAAAAAGAAAATGAGGGACATCCAAGTTATTTTGAATTCCTTTTTTTGATGTCTCTATGTATTTTTGAGAAAAAAGGAGTGGAGTATGTAATTTTGGAGACGGGTCTGGGGGGGAGATTGGATGCTACCAATAGTATAGAAAGCCCTTTACTTACCATAATTACCTCCATAAGTTTGGATCATACGGAAATTTTAGGAGAGACTATAGCGGAAATTGCCGGCGAAAAAGCAGGAATCATAAAGTCTTCTATTCCTTTGGTATATCTTAAAGTGCAAAAGGATGTAGTAAAAGTAATAAAGATAAGAGCGAGTCAAAAAAAAGCACCTGTTTATCCGGTTTCGAAAGAAAATTATGAAATTTTACAAAGAAAAGAAGACGGTATTCTTTTTCTTTATAAAGAGGGAGAAGATCGGATAAGGATAGAGCTTCCCTTTGTGGCAGATTATCAGGTGGAAAATGCTTCTATCGCTATAAAAAGTCTTTTGACTTTGAGTCAGATAGATGGAGATTTGAAAAAAAGTCTTTCTTATGGGACAATACAAAGAGGGATAGAAAAAACGAAGTGGCAAGGGCGCATGGAAGTTGTGGGGAAGGGTATTATTTTAGATGGTGCCCATAATGAAGACGGAATAGAAAATTTTCTAAATACGGTAAATAGCTTTTCTAAGGATAAAAAGCCCAGTTTGTTATTTTCGGCAGTTATGGAAAAAAATTATAAAAAAATGATTGAAAAGATATGTCAGTCGGTAGAGTGGGAGCAGGTAACAGTTACACAAGTCGGCGGTTATCGTGCATTAAAGGCGGCAGAACTTGCTCATATCTTTAGGAAAAATGGAGTAAAGAAGGTAAAGTGCAGGGAGAATGTCGGCGAGGCTTTAGAGCTTGCAAGGAAAGAAAAGGGTGACGGCATTTTGTTTTGTGCGGGTTCACTGTATTTGATTGGTGATATTAAAAGCTACTTGGAATTAGAGGAGAAAAAGTATGATTAATTATGAAGAGGAATTAAAAAAATTCCAACCCAGCCTGGATGTAGATGAGGCGGAAGGGGCGATTTATAGCAGGGATTTGACAGATGTCATAGATATTTTGAAAGAGATGTTAAAAGAAACCAGCGAAGGTCAGAAAGAATAGGATGTAAAACATGAATTGTATGAATTGCGGTGCGGTTTTGACGGAATCGGCATATTGTCCCCAGTGCGGTTGCGATGTGGTTGTTCAAAAACAGGCGATTGTTTTGTCGGGCTTATACTATAATCAGGGATTGGAAAAAGCAAAGGTAAGAGATTTATCCGGAGCCATAGATCAGTTAAAGAGAAGTCTAAAGTTTAATAAATTAAATATATCTGCAAGGAATCTTTTGGGTTTGGTTTATTTTGAAACGGGGGAAGTGGTGGCGGCTTTAAGCGAGTGGGTCATCAGTAAAAATATTATGCCAAGTGACAATATGGCTGTGGGATATATTGAACAGTTACAGGCAGACTCTAATAAGTTGGATGTGATTAATCATACCATTAAAAAATATAATCAGGCTTTGGAGGCTTGCCGTGCAGGCAATGAAGACATTGCCATGATTCAGCTTAAAAAAGTTTTGGCACAAAATCCCAAATTAATTAAGGGCTACCATCTTTTGGCTCTTTTACATATTCGTTCAGAGCAGTATGAAAAAGCAAGAAGAGTTTTGAAAAAGGCGGCAAGAATCGATAAAACCAATACAACAACATTACGTTTTTTGCAGGAAATAGATGAGGCGACAAGCAAAACGACCCGTTTGGAGTCGCGTTTCGGACGATTTGAAAGAAGAAAAATTGAATTTTTGGATGAGGAAGAGGGAGAAGAGGCAAGGGTTATTCAACCTTTGACTTACAGAGAAACTTCGGTTTTTGCTACCCTGTTAAATATCGGTATAGGAATTGTAATTGGTGTGGCGGCAGTTTGGTTTTTGGTAATGTCTGCAAAAATTGAGGGAGTAAATCGCCAAGCCAATAAAAGGGTGACTCAGTATAGCAAAGAGATGGCAACTCAGTCAGCAGAACTTAATCAAATTAAAGAAGAAATGGAAAAATCAAAAGAGACGGTACAAACTGCAAACGATCAAATCGGTCAGGCAAACACGGCTATGGAAAGCTATAAAAACATGATTATTGCTATCAATGCCATTAACAGAGAGGATTATACTACGGCAGCTAATGCCATGACAGCGGTAAATCGTGATGTGCTGGAAGGTGATATTCAATTGGCTTATGATAATGTTCTGGCAAATGTAAAAGATATTTTGTTTAATAAATTATATAATACCGGTGTGAATGCTTTTGAGTATGGTAATTATGCGGAGGCAATCACGAATTTAAGTCAAGCCAAAACACTAAATGGAGATGACTATAATACTTTAAACTACCTGGCGCAGGCATATTATAAGAGTGGTGATAAGGATAATGCCAACCCTATCTTTCAGGAAATCGTTACAAAGTTTGCGGGCAGTCAAAAGGCTGTGCAGGCGCAGTCTTATTTGGATGGTACCGCACAAACCGGTCAAGAGGAGTAAAGAATAAAGAGGAAGTTTATGAATATGAAAGAAAAATATAAGATATTTTCAGAGGGAATGAAAGCAGGTAGTGTTTGTTTTGATGAACCTATGTCGCAACATACGACCTTTCAGATTGGAGGTCCTGCAGATGTCTTCTTAGTCCCTAAAACACAAGAGGAGGCTGCCTGGGCGATTTCGGTTTGTAAAAAGGAGGGATTTGATTACTTTCTTTTAGGAAATGGAAGTAATCTTTTGGTAAGTGATACAGGTTATAGAGGGGTTGTGATTCAGCTTTTTAAAAATCTTTCGGGTATAGAAAGAGAGGGAAGCCTTTTGCGTGTAGCGGCAGGTACTTTGCTTTCTGATATAGCAAAAAGAGCCGGGGAAGAAGGACTTGGGGGCTTTGAATTTGCATCGGGAATTCCGGGAACCCTTGGAGGTGCGGTGGTAATGAATGCCGGCGCCTATGGCGGAGAGATGAAAGATATTATTCACAGTGCCAAGATTCTTACAAAAGATGGAAAGATAAAGGTTTTATCCAATGAGGAACTTAAGTTTTCTTATAGAAGTAGCAGAGTGAAAGAAAATAAAGAGTTGGTTTTAGAGGCGAGCATCGCCTTACGGGCGGCTGATAAAGGAGAAATACGTGCTTTGATAGAGGATTTTACAAAGAAAAGAGAAGAAAAACAGCCTCTTGAACTACCTAGTGCGGGTAGTACTTTTAAAAGACCCGAAGGGCATTTTGCGGGTAAATTAATTATGGACAGCGGTCTTAGAGGATATCGTGTAGGCGGGGCACAGATTTCAGAAAAACATTGTGGATTTGTGGTAAATACCGGTGGAGCAAATGCTAAAGATGTAGTTAGGCTCATTAAAGATGTACAAAGCATTGTAAAAGAGAAGTTTGGAGTGGATTTAGAGCCGGAAGTTCGTTTTTTGGGAGATTTTTAGGCAGATTTGACAAAAGATGGAAAGGTGAGTTATGCGACTTGTAATTGTTACGGGAATGTCTGGAGCAGGCAAAAGTGTTGCTTTAAATGTGCTGGAAGATGCAGGATATTTTTGTGTGGATAATTTGCCTATTTCTTTGATGGAAAAATTTTTGGAAATCAGTCTGGATAAAGACGGGGGAGCCATAGATAAGATTGCTCTTGGAATCGATGCCAGAGGTGGAGAAGAAATTAGCCGTTTAAAAGAAGAGGTTGAAAAAATAAGAAAGCGAAATATACAGACAGAAATCCTGTATTTGGATGCAGATGATCAGGTTTTGGTAAAAAGATATAAAGAAACACGGCGAAACCATCCCTTATCAAAGGATGCCAGGGTTCATCTGGGGATAGCCAAAGAAAGAATGCTTATGGCACCTATCAGAGAGAATGCAGATTATATTTTAGATACCAGCCAACTTTTGACTCGGGAATTAAAAAGAGAGTTGGAAAAGATTTTTTTGGAAAACAGAAAATTTCACAATATGATAGTTACCATACTTTCTTTTGGCTTTAAGTATGGAATTCCGACAGATTGTGATTTGGTCTTTGATGTCCGTTTTTTGCCAAATCCTTATTATGTGGACGGGATGAGACTTAAAACGGGCAATGAAAAGGAAGTTTATGATTATGTGATGTCTTCGCCTCAGGCAGGAGTCTTTTTGCATAAATTGGAGGATATGGTTCGATTTTTGATTCCTAATTATATAGGAGAAGGGAAAAATCAGGTGGTGATAGGTATCGGTTGTACCGGTGGAAAGCATCGCTCCGTAACTTTATCCAACGCCTTATTTGAGTGCTTAGGGGAAGGTTTTCCTTTTGCAGTAAAGTTGGAACATAGAGACATAGAAAAAGATAGTAAGAGGTAGAAAAGAAGAGGTGTGATATGTCCTTTTCATTGGAAGTGAAAGAGGAATTAAGTAGGCAAATTCCAAAGAGCAGACACTGCAGATTAGCGGAACTGGCAGGGATATTGTTGATGTGTGGCCAGTTGATGAAAAATAAAAATGGAAAGACCTATCTTTCGATTTCATTTGAAAATGAGGCGGTTTATAGAAAGTGCTTTACATTATTAAAAAAAACATTTAAGATAGGTATTAAGTTGGGCGAGGAAGAGGATATTTCTTTGGAAAAAAGAAATGCCTATAGAATAGACTTGGAAGACGATACAGAAGTTTCCTTGCTTTTGGAGGCCACGAAGCTAAAGGCGGTGTATTACGAAAGTATGATGGTACTTTCTTTAGCGACCGGTCTAGGGCTGCAACATACCTGTTGTAAAAGAGCCTTTCTAAGGGGTGTCTTTCTTTCTAATGGTTCTATAAGCGATCCTTTAAAATCTTATCATTTTGAAGTAGTCTGTTCCATGGAAGAAAAAGCAGGAATAATCCGAAGGGTTATTTGTGATTTGGACTTGGATGCTAAGATTGTTCAAAGAAAAAAATATCGGGTGGTTTATCTTAAAGAAAGTGCACAGATAGTGGAAGTTTTGGCTGTTATGGAGGCCAATGTTGCTCTATTGAATTTAGAAAACATTCGTATTTTAAAAAATATGAGAAATAGCTTGAATAGACAGGTGAATTGTGAAACAGCCAATATTAGCAAAACGGTGAGTGCTGCAGTAAGGCAGATAGAGGACATTCGTTTTATTAAAGATAATGTAGGTTTTTCTGATATGCCGGATGGGCTTAGAGAAGTGGCAGAGCTTCGTTTAGAGTATGACGATATGCCCCTAAAAGAATTGGGACAAATGTTGGATCCGCCTTTAGGCAAATCAGGAGTAAACCATAGACTAAGGAAGTTAAGTGCTATAGCGACAGAACTGCGCGACAAAAGAGGAGGAGATTTATTATGATTAAGAAGCCGATTACAATTAAAATTTCTAGTGGTTTGGAGGCCAGACCGGTGGCACTTTTAGTGCAGGTGGCCAGTCAATATGAGAGTGATATTTACATAGAATCAGGAGCAAAAAAAGTAAATGCTAAAAGTATTATGGGCATGATGACTTTGGGGTTGGATGCAGGAGAGTCTGTCCTGGTTTCAGCAGATGGGGTTGATGAAGAAGAGGCTCTTGGAAATATTGAAGAATATTTAAGCCAAAAATAAAAAGTAAAACGAGCTGTCGCAAATGCGACAGCTCGTTTTTTTAATGGATATTACATCTTTTTCATTACATTTTTTTCGTAATCTTTTAGGGAAGAAAACGCTTTTGGCGACATAAGTAGGATCATAATAATATTAAAAATGGTCATAAGACCGATACCTACGTCTCCCATTTCCCAAACAAAAGTGTAGGTGGCAATCCCTCCTATAAAAAGCATAATTAAGGCGCCGATTTTGTAAAGTGTTTGGGAAGCCCAGTTATCTCCGAAAAGGTAGGCGACATTGGAAAGGGCGTAGAAT
>DATCYL010000064.1:0-6165 GCA_036570305.1 Lachnospiraceae bacterium | reverse complement strand
AATAAAGATGGCTCTCGTCATAGCTAAAAATATGGCTGATGATACAAAAGGGAGTACACAAAAAATAGGGTTTACGCATTCATTTTCATGTGCCTAGAATGCGTGGACCCTATTTGGTGTGGACTACCCTTACGGGTCATCTCCTTTTAAATAATAGTTGTTATTTTTTTGATTTTGTTTTTTATATTATTCAAATTTATTGAAAGTATTTTATAGTTACCGAAATTATGATATTCTATAAGTAAATTTTTATAAGGAGATTTAATATAAAATGTGTTGTTTTAATTTTGAAATATTTAATAGTATTATCGCGCTTTTTCTTTCGGGACTTGCACTTTGCATTTCATATAAATCCTATAAATTAGCAAATTTAAAGCCTGAATTTGAGTTAAGATTTAGGTCTAATAATGAGTATATTGCTGGTCATGATATGACTATAATTAACAAAAAAAACAATGTAGTCAATATGACATTATATGGAAGTAAAATAAAACCAGGAAGTAGGTTTTATCTGAAAGGAACAAATTGGAAATTAGTAGATTTGACAAGACCGTTTTCTGAGTTTACTTTTCATCTTGTAAATAAAGGGAAAGTATCTGCAGAAAATACAAAGATTATATTTTTATTTAATGGCATCTCATTAAATCCTGATTCTAAAAATATTGAAAAAGAGAATTATCGATTAGAATATAAACCAGAAGAGCCAATCACAGAATTATCACAAAAAGAAATGCATTTTATAGATAAAGATATTTTATATCCAGCTTTAACTAAGGAATTTGTCTATTGGTTTTCTGATGCAATAATTTTTGAAGATAACCCATATATAGACATTATAATAGTTTCAAAAACGTCTGTTAAGCAGACAGGTAGAGTCAATATAATATATAAAGATTTGTTTATCAAAAAAGAAGAGTGTGAAGTTTAATAATTACCATAAAAGAATAGAATAGTAACGTGTTAGTAACAAATTTATTTATAAATATTGAAATTAAGCTATTTCAAGTTTAGTAAGCGTAATCGAGACTTGGGAAACTCAAAAACCTCGGAAAATCAACGGTTTCCGGGGTTTTTTACGCCAAAAAGTTCGGCGTCGTTTATCCTAATTTGTATTTTTTGATGTAAAAATGGTGTGAGCAAGTGGTTCAAATTGTGGGTTATCCAGATTTAAAATTCAATAGGATTTCAAATTCCAGAGTTTGATTTTGGGGAGAAATTTTACATCTGATTTAACTTTGTCACAGTTTGTTCTAATATGATATCTGTTTGAACTAAATATGAACTTACATAGAGCATCAGCTCATTCTTTAAAGTTGAAGAATGAGTTGGCGCTCTTTTTGTTTCCGAAAAAGGAACGGAAGCAAATGAAATTCAAAAACACTAGATTAATTAAAGGATGGGATTATAATATGCTGACAAAATATAATTTTACGGAAGAATATATTAGAAATTTGCAGTCAGACAGCAGACGTGATCCACTTCTGCTGGAACGCTGTGTGTATGCGTTTGAACTTCTTGAAGATATTACAAGGGTTGGAATGACGTTTGTATTCAAGGATGGAGATGTTATGGTTGGATACTGTTTAAAGAATAAAATCGAATATTGACAACGTGTCATCATAGAGATATAATATTTATACTGACATAATGTCAAAATAAAACAGAGAGGAAATACAAGTATGAGAAAAGGAACGCCGGAAGAAATCGCAAAGAAACGGGATGAGATTATCAATGCCTGCGAACAGCTTTATCAGACAATGAGTTTCCGTGAGATTACATTAAAGGAAATCGGTAATATCACATCCTTTTCCCGTCCTACGATTTATAACTATTTTGAAACGAAAGAAGAAATATTTCTGTCGCTTTTTAAGCGGGAATACGATCTCTGGAATGAACAGTTAACTGGGATTCTTGAAGAAAATGAACAACTGACGAAGGCAGAGCTGGCGGATAAAATTGCTGGGGCTTTGACAGAGAGAAAACAGCTTTTAAAGCTTCTTTCCATGAATAACTATGACATGGAGGCCAACAGCCGACAGGAAATGCTTACGATATTCAAGCAATCCTATGGCGGTTCTATGCATCGGATGTGCATGTTGCTGACGAAATTCTGTCCAGATATGAGCGTGCCGGATATTCAGAACTTTATTTATATCTTTTTTCCCTTCATGTTCGGGATTTATCCATATACGGAAGTTACAAAAAAGCAGAGGGATTCCATGAAGGAAGCGGGCATCAACTATGTGTATCAGACTGCTTACGAACTCATTTACAATTGCCTGATTAGGATTCTGGGTGAATAAACAAATGGATGACAATAAATTTTTATAAAAAGGAGTATGTATCTATGACAAAATTACCAAAAATCGCGCTTGGCGCATGGGCATGGGGCAATGATGGAACCTTTGGAAATCACTTTACGGCCAAGGATTTGAAACCAATCTTTGACACGGCAATGAAAAATGGACTGAATCTTTGGGATACAGCTTACGCTTATGGCATGGGAACTTCTGAAAAAGTCCTTGCCGGATTTTTGAAAGAGCTTCCAAGGGAGTCTTATCTTTTATCCGATAAATTTACTCCCCAATGTGCGAACGTATCTTCTCCGACAGCTATGGCGGACATGATTGAAATGCAGCTTGCGCTCATGGATCTTGAGCATTTCGATATCTATTGGATTCATAACATCTCGGATGCCCCGAAGTGGATTGAAGAGCTGGCAAAATACTTTGAGGGGAAGGACAGGGTTCCAATGATTGGTGTTTCTAATCATAATCTTTCGGAGATTCGAGAAGCGGATGCTATCTTAAGGGCACGTGGTTTAAGGCTTTCTGCGGTGCAGAATCATTACAGTTTAATAAATCGTTCTTCTGAGGACTCAGGAATTCTTGCATATTGCAGGGAAAATAACATTAACTTTTTTGCCTATATGGTATTGGAGCAGGGGGCACTTTCTGGTAAATATGATACAAAGCATCCTATGCCGGAGGGTTCAGCCAGAGCTGAAACCTATAATCCTGTGCTTGGCAAGCTGGAGATTTTGAATGCAAACTTAAAAAAACTGGCGGAAAAATACGGAGTAGGCATGGCACAGATTCCGGTAGCTTGGGCAATCGCCAAGGGAGTGTTGCCAATCATTGGTGTGACTGAGGAAAATCAGGTTCTGGATGCGGTAAAGGCCGTAAATATAACACTGACGGAAGAAGAAACAGCAGAGCTTGAAAAGACAGCAGACAATTTGGAACTTAATGTGATTCGTATGTGGGAGAAGGAGATGAAATAAGATGAGCAAGAAGAATATCGGAGCAAGTTTCGCCCTGTATCCCTGT
Source organism: Lachnospiraceae bacterium (assembly GCA_036570305.1). Classification (GTDB taxonomy): domain Bacteria; phylum Bacillota; class Clostridia; order Lachnospirales; family Lachnospiraceae; genus JAQVHQ01. The sequence continues at coordinate 2,836 of DATCYL010000064.1, read as the reverse complement.
CCTGTGATTGTGGTAAAATGAACTGAGTCAGGAAGGAGAAAAAATGGCACAAAAAATATTAGTAACAGTGTTTTCCGCCAGCGGTGTAACGAAGCGGGTTGGCGAGGAAATTTCCCGAATTGCAGATGCAGATTTCTATGAGATCATCCCTAAGGATGTCTATACCGCAGCAGATCTGGATTGGATGAACAAAAAAAGTCGAAGTAGCATTGAAATGAACGACACTTTCGCGAGACCGGAAATTGCCGGCAATGCATTGGGTATGCAAGCTTATGATACGGTGATTATAGGCTTTCCGATCTGGTGGGGAATGGCTCCGAGGATCATAGACACTTTTCTGGAAGGCTATGACTTTTCCGGGAAAAAGCTGATTCCATTTTGTACCTCCGGCGGCAGTGGTGTCGGGAGAAGCGACATTGCTCTTCATAAGGATGTAAGCAGTGAAGTGAAATGGGAGAAGGGAAGGCAAATCAACCGTCCAAATGAGGCAGAGATTCGCCGATGGCTTAAAGAGGTGCTGTAAGAAAAAGGAAACGGAGGGGGATGATACTGCTTTTCGGATTTTTTCATATTCTTACTGCTAAGAAAAAACACTTTGACACAAATATAGATTATGATGTATCAGAGAAAAGATTTATGCTGATAATGCAATAAAATTGCTCGGAAGGGGAAAGAATGAAGTATACAAAACTCGGTAATTCAGAATTAAACGTATCGCGGATTTGCATGGGATGCATGGGATTCGGTGATTCCGAACGCGGGCAGCACAGTTGGACGATTAATGAAGAACATAGCAGGGAGATCATCAAACATGGATTGGAGTTGGGAGTTAACTTTTATGATACGGCGATCGCTTATCAAAGTGGCACCAGCGAACAATATGTGGGCAGAGCGCTTCGTGATTTTGCAAGGCGTGAGGATATAGTAGTCGCGACAAAGTTTCTGCCAAGAACGCCGGAAGAAATTGAACAAGGTATCAGCGGTCAGCAGCATATTGAAAATATGATAAACACAAGCCTTAGAAATCTAGGCATGGATTATGTGGATCTTTATATCTATCATATGTGGGACTGGCAGACACCAGTATATGACGTTATGGAAGGGCTGAATAAAATTGTAAAAGCGGGTAAAGCCAGATATATCGGAATATCTAACTGCTTTGCATGGCAGATTGCAAAGGCAAATGCCCTGGCGGAGAAGGAGGGCTTTGCGAAGTTTGTCTCTGTTCAGGGGCATTATAATCTGATTTTCCGTGAAGAAGAGCGGGAAATGGTGCCATACTGTAAGGAAGAAAATATTGCGCTTACACCTTATAGTGCATTGGCATCTGGGAGGCTTTCCAGACTTCCAGGTGAAGGCGGTACGAAACGTGCCGTCGAGGATAAATACGCAAAGTTTAAATATGATGCGACAGCAGAGCAGGACAATATAATAATCAGACGCGTCATGGAGCTTGCTGCAAAGTATAATGTGAGTATGACGGAAGTGTCATTAGCCTGGCTGCTGACAAAAGTAACGTCTCCAGTTGTAGGCGCAACAAAGTTTCACCATATCGATGGCGCGGCAAAGGCAGTAGATATTACACTGACACCGGAAGAAATCCTCTATCTTGAGGAGTCTTATGTGCCACATCAGCTTGCAGGTGTTATGGCGCATAATAAGCCTGTGGTAACAAAAGAAAAATATGTCTGGTCAACAGGTGACCAAAAGCTTGTAAAGGAGGAAGGGAAAAATGACTGAAAAGATTGTACAGACAGCAGGAAGAAATCAGCTGGGAGAATTTGCCCCGATGTTTGCGCACCTTAATGATGATGTGCTCTTTGGCGAAGTATGGAATGATGGGGTTATAGATGTAAAGACAAGATGTATCATCACTGTAGTATCCTTGATGGCTTCTGGAATTACTGATTCCTCTTTAAGATATCATTTGCAGAATGCCAAAGCTCACGGAGTAAGTAAGGAAGAGATTACATCCATCATTACCCATGTGACCATGTATGTAGGTTGGCCGAAGGGCTGGGCGGTTTTCAGACTTGCAAAGGAAGTCTGGAATGAGAGAGAAGAGGAAGCGACAGAAAAAGATAAGTATCAGAATACGATCTTTTTTCCAATCGGGGCTCCTAATGATGCTTATGCACAGTATTTTGTAGGACAGAGCTATTTAGCACCGATATCAACGGAGCAGGTTACGATTTTTAATGTTACCTTCGAGCCGGGATGTAGAAATAACTGGCATATTCATCATGCAAAGAGTGGTGGCGGACAGATGCTTATATGCGTTGGCGGAAGAGGCTACTATCAGGAATGGGGTAAGGCTGCCGTAAAGCTTACTCCCGGGACTGTGATTAACATTCCGGCGAATGTAAAGCATTGGCATGGAGCTACTCCAGATTCATGGTTTTCACATCTTGCCATAGAGGTTTACGGAGAAGAATGCAGAGCAGAATGGCTTGAAGCTGTAGATGAAAAAAGCTATAAGGCTTTAGAGTAAGTATCATACCGATATGGAAATGCAGAAAGAGACATAGTTTTTATGCAACAGTAATGAAAAAAAGAGGATCTGACATATTTAATAAAATAATTATTATGTCGAACAGTAATTCACTAATAGATAATCAGACAGTACAATATCTTGCAGGGCATGAAAACAGTAAGACAACAATGGACACGAATAATTTTAGAGTATATTCAAACCTCGGTATATCAATGTATGCCGAGGTTTTTTATATATATTTTTATAATACACTAGGATCCAATATAATTCTTATAGATATTTCATAAAAAAATTGGTAAATATGATATAATATAAATTGGTTTAATATATACAAATGTAGAA
>DATCYL010000063.1:0-3540 GCA_036570305.1 Lachnospiraceae bacterium | reverse complement strand
ATTATGGAAAGGTGAGGTAGAGTAGTATGAAAACTTATGTATGTAATGCTTGTGGTTATGTTTATGATGAGGCAGTTGGAGATCCGGATAACGGAGTAGAAGCAGGAACACTTTGGGAAGATGTTCCGGAAGATTGGCTTTGTCCATGGTGTGGTTTGGGAAAAGACGAGTTTAGCGAAGAATAATTTTAAAATACCGGGTGGATTTTCCATCCGGTTATTTTTTGATTATCAAGAAATTTAAATCCTATGCTTATTTATTTTTCACACCAGTCTAAAGCTTAGAATGCTTTTCTTTAAAGATAAGATAAAGTTTCTTGAGACGAAATAAAAACCCCTTTTTACGTAAAAGAAAAGTTTATGGACTTTTATATAAAAAGTATTTTCTCCCCAAATAAAAAAGTTCTATTTGTTGTAATTCCAACGGAAAAAATCCATATCACGGGTTACAATAGAAACATCAAAAGAGAAAAGAGGAAAAATTAATGAGTGCATTTTTAGGACCTATTCATACATGGTTATTTACAAAAATCAAATTTCAGGATGCTTTAAATAAAGAGCTTTTAGAAAAGTTAGGAGACCGGAGTTTAAAAGAAGCGCTGGATAGACGATATGGTGCCTTGGAAGAGGGAGAATTGGCAGAGATTATTGATGGAAGCAATATACACGGCTGGCTTCAGGAGAGAATTTCTCTTGTGGAAAATCATTTGGCATATATTACCCTGCAATTAAAGGAAAAAGATAGTACCAACTTAGAAAAAATATGTCAGGTAGCAAGAGTTTTCGGAAAAGCAAATGCTGAGAATAATTTAGAGAGTCCAAGAGCCGCCTATGATTACTTGGAAAAACTTTTGGTAAACGGAATGCCTTGTGATAGGGTAAATGCTCTGGTAGAAGATAGTCAGAATAAACTTATATGGGAGCAAACCATAGAAATTCACGGTCAGTATTGGGAGCCTTTGGGGGCTGATGTAAATGATTATTATAAAATCAGACAGGCAGTGATTGAGGGGATTTTAGAGGATAGTAAGATTTCCTTTGAGCAAAATCAGGCAGGGGACTTTATACTACAAATGGAGGAGTAAGGGATGTACGGAATTGAATTATTAGTAGAAGAACATAAAAATATTTTAAAATTTATTGCTTTTGCAGAGCATAAGTGCTGTAGAATTTTAGAAGGAGAAGAGCCGGATACAGATCTTTTTAGAGAGTGTGTAGCTTTTGCCAGAAATTATGCGGACAAACACCATCATGGTAAAGAAGAAAAAATATTGTTTCGGGTGATGACGGATAATTTAGGTGCTCTGGCGGATAAGTTGATTAAAAACGGTATGTTGGTAGAGCATGATTTAGGTCGTTACCATATGGGAGAGTTGGAGTCTGCTCTAAATCGCTATGATGAAACAAAAAAAATTGAAGATAAATTAGCAATGATTACCCATCTGACGGGATATGCGGATCTTTTAAAACGCCATATAGGAAAAGAGGATCAGGTAGTCTATACTTTTGCGGAGCGTATGCTGGGCGAGGATTTAAAAGCTAATGTTAATGAAGAGACTCAAAAATTTGAGGAAGAGACTAAGGAAGTGCCAAAGCAGTATTTAGCATGGCTTACAAAGCAACTTGCAACCATTTCTTAGGCGAGGTGGAAAGATGAAAAGAGTGGTATTGCTTGGCGCGGGTGCCATAGGTGCCTATATTGTATGGGGATTTCACAAGGCGAAAGATATTGATTTTTGTGTTTTAGCCGAGGGGGAGAGAAAAGAAAGACTAAAAAAGGAAGGGTTAAAGATTAATGGAGAAAGATACGATTTTCCCATAAAGTCCTCCGAAGAAATAAAAGAGGTGGATTTACTGCTTTGTGCGGTAAAGACGACCTCTCTTAAGGACGTTTTGCCTTTAATCCAAAAGGTGGTAGGAAAAGACACTGTAATTATGAGTCTTTTAAATGGTGTGGAATCGGAAGCATTGATAGGAGAAGTGGTGGGAGAAGAGCATCTGATAACTTCTTTGATTCGCATTACTGCGCAAAGACAGCTAAATGAAATTACATTTCCTCTGCCAAAGGGAAGAATGGGTATTATTTATGGGGAAGTGGATGGCAAAGAGAGTGAAAGAATGCAGGAAATCGAGCAGATATTTTCCAAAACAGAAATCTTATCCCATAAAAGTCATAACATTCAAAAAGAATTGTGGAGTAAATTTGCCTTAAATATAAGTTGTAATTTGCCACAGGCAATTTTAAACTGCGGTATCGGGGCAAATTTGGATAGTGCGCATGTCTATAGTCTGGGAAAGAAATTGTGGGAAGAGGTGGCTTGTCTGGCTAGGGCACAGGACATTTTTCTTTCTGAGGACGGATTTGAGAAGCTAATAGCGCCCATGGAAGCTATTCGGTCGGCAAGGTATTCTACCCTGCAAGATTTGGATGCAAAAAGAAAGACAGAAATCGATGCCTTTAGCGGTGCCGTTATGAGAATAGGGAAAAAGTATGACATAGAAACACCCTATAATGAATTTGTTTACCATGTGATTTTAGCTATGGAAGAAAAGATAGAAGGGAAAATTCAATAAAAAGGAGAGTGCCCCAATTTAGGCACTCTCCTTTTGTTATGCGATGAACGAAACACAGTCGTTTTTTAAAATTGTATTTGGCGACTGCCAAAGTTGATAAAGCTTGCAAAATCTTCTTTATCACTGCTGGAGAAAAATTAGTAATTTTTAAAAGTTATAATTTTTAGCGAGGGTTTTAGGATGGAGGATTTTCTATATCTTCACTTTCCGGATTTTTACCTTGCAAAAGTGTAATTTTGACAGTTTCAATTCGTTTTCGGTAAACTTTTAAAACTTTTAATTCTACCTGTCCCTCTATGGTAAGTATTTGTCCCGGAGAGGGCAGAAAGTCCAGTTGTTCAATAATAAATCCACCGACAGAGTCATATTCTTTTGAAAAGAGTTGTAAGCCTAAGGATTCATTGACATCATCCAGCTTAGTAGAGCCAAAGACCCGATAGACTTTATTGGCAATAAGAGGCATGATTTCATCAGGTTCTGCTTGGTCATACTCATCTTTGATTTCTCCTACAATTTCTTCTAATAAATCTTCTAAAGTGACCAAACCGGCAGTAGCTCCATATTCATCCAGAACAATGGCAAGACTGATGGACTGATTTTTCATTTCCATAAGCAGGGGTGCGGTTTTTTTATATTCATAGGTAAAAAAAGGTGTACGAAGAATATCTTTTAAAGAAAAATCTTTATTAGGATCAAGAGAAAATAAATCTTTAATATTGATAGTTCCGACGATTGAGTCGATGGAGCCGTCATAGACAGGAAAACGGGTGTATCCTTCTTCTCTTACCAAAGCAATGAGGTCTTTGTAGTTTGCATCGATAGAAACCATTTGCATGTCGATGCGGGGAACCATAACATCTTTAACCATGGAATCACCGAAATCAAACACATTGTAAATCATTTGTTGCTCTTCATTTTCAATAACTCCCTCTTCCTGACCTGTTTTTAGATAGGTACGAAGTTCATG
>DATCYL010000062.1:0-1722 GCA_036570305.1 Lachnospiraceae bacterium | reverse complement strand
AGCTAAGTTTTTGTCTAACTTCTTTAACCACACCGGTATTTAGTAGATACTTTCCATCAGATTTTTGAAAAAGAGTTTCAACGATAGTTTCAGGTAGGATTTCCTCTAAGATATTTCTTAAGCTCTTCGCCCTCCCTTTTGCATTGACCAGTTTACAAGATGCTTGTAACTTAACGTGAGTTCGATATAAGAATAAATATAATCTATTGTTAAATAGGAACATAGCGATAAAAGTATTAAATTTATAGTGTCAAATTATAACATTTAATCGATTACCACTATGTTCTCAGAGTCTAAAGTTACAGAGATTTATTGTATGGCCGATGATTTTTGCAAGGAATTTGCATTACAACAGGAAAAATATATGATTGAAGACAAGAATATCAGACATCGTAACAAGCCCAACCGTATGAGTGATGCTGAGATAATGGTTATCCTTATCCTGTTCCATTCCGGTGGTTTCCGCTGCTTCAAGCATTATTACAAGGAGTATGTCTGCAAGCATCTAAAACACCTGTTTCCACGTCTGGTGTCTTACAACCGTTTCGTGGAGCTGGAAAAGGAGGTACTGCTTCCTCTGACCATTTTCATCAAGAAAGTCCTGCTGGGAACCTGTACCGGTATCAGTTTCGTTGACTCTACTCCCTTACGTGTATGTCGTAACCAAAGAATCCTGATTCATAAGACCTTTGAAGGAATCGCTGAACGTGGAAAATGTTCCATGGGCTGGTTCTTCGGATTCAAGCTGCATTTGATAATCAATGATAAGGGAGAGATACTGAACTTTATGTTCACTCCGGGTAACGTGGATGACCGTGAACCGTTGAAGCAGAGCAAGTTTCTGGAGAACATCAAAGGAAAACTATGTGCGGACAAGGGATATATCGGTCAGGCTTTGTTTGAGAATCTTTTCCTTAATGGTATACAGCTTGTCACTAAAGTTAAAAACAATATGAAGAACTCACTGATGAGTATTGCTGATAAGATTCTGCTCAGAAAAAGAGCTTTGATTGAAACGGTCAATGACGAACTGAAGAACATTGCACAGATAGAACACTCCAGACATCGTTCATTCAATAACTTTATAGCCAACTCTTTGTCGGCTATCGCAGCATACTGCTTTTTTGAGAAGAAACCCGCCATTGACGTAAATTTCGTCAAGGACGGACAACTTTCTATTTTATAGTGCCGAATGGAAAAATCAGAAAGTACACTAAATCAAAACTTTCATTCCCGTCGGATGATGCTGTGAAGAAAAAGGTATACCTGTCTTTGATGGAGATTGAGAAGAAGTGGACAATGCCGATTACTAACTGGGGATTGATTATGAACCAATTTATGCTTATTTCTGAAAACAGAATCCAGATATAAGAGAACTTATAACTGAATCCCGTTTCTATTTACACAAAATTATGGATACTGCCATTTTTTGATTTTATATCGAACTCACGTTAACTTAGAATCAATTTCATCATTAGTTATAATTCTTCTATTCGCTCCATCTTTGATGGTAAGACCTATATACTCATAATTAAACTCATTCGACTTATCTGGATAGTGACAATGGTCATATAGACTGGTTGAGACGCTTATGACCTTGCTAAATAGCGGTAACTGAGGTTCAAAGTTTTCTTGTTTTTTCTGGGATAAATCGATTGGAAAGCGAGACATCATCTGGGTTTTTCCAACACCATTTTTCCCTACAATAGCCAATAGACGACT
>DATCYL010000061.1:0-15410 GCA_036570305.1 Lachnospiraceae bacterium | reverse complement strand
GAGGCCTTCCCTCCTCTATCAGATAATTTTTCTTTCGGTTATGGTCCAAGCTATGTTGTTTTTCATTTTTTATCGACTTTGTTTTAATGGTCATTTTCCCTCTTTTACTGACCAAAATCTGTCCCCAAACCCGGTCTGTCTCCAGCTCCAGATAAGAAAAATCCTTCATCCACACGGAAATCTTTTCCATCATCTCCTTTTGTCTGTAATTTTGATGGATTTCCTGCTTTCCTTTAGTCAGAGAAGCTTGAAAAAGAATTTCTTCTTTTAATTTGATGGGACGAATTTTAATCTTAGAATAGATTGCCTCTTTTTTTGCCTTACTAAGGACAAGTCTATGTAAATTTTCTGTAACCCCTTTTTCTAAAAACTCTATAAATTCCATTGTCTTTCTCTTTCGTTTTATTTTATCTGTCTATTATAGCAATATTCTTTCCAATAGAAAAGCCTTGGCAGGGTTTTCTCCCCGTCAAGGCTTTAATTTTTTATGAATATTTCTCTTTATACTTATGCGCTTCTTCCAACATCATATCTTTTACTTTCATCAGACGAATCTGTGTACTTCTTTCGTTCTCATCTAATTTCATAGTAATATACTTGATATTTTTTTGTGTCTGCGGAATAATTACATGCTCCAGAGCATTCACACGACGTCTTGTCTTTTCGATTTCCGCAGCCATCAACTGGCAGGCTTTTTCTTTCTCGGCAAGTTCCATCATATCCGGTAAAATATCTGCCAAAGACTTTACAGCGCCATCCAAATCACTGGATGTAAAGGCAAATCCGTAAGAATAAATATCATTTGCATCTGCACTTTTTGTCGTATAGTCAAATACAGGAATATCTACACTCATTACATTTCTCTTACCGGGTTTTAAATACACTTCCTGTTTAGGCGTCATAAGGGCTGTGCGAAGTGTCGCCTCTGACATACTTGCCTTTGCCATTACAAAATTTTTATTTGCTGACAAAATCCCCTCTTCCACCTTTAGACGAAGTTCCATATTTTCCTTTGCCAAATCCAAAAACTGACGCATAAGCTCATCCCGCTTATCCTTTAAAAGTTTATGTCCCCTAATCGCTGTCACCAATTTTTTCTTTAACTTGGTCAGCTCCATACGGGTAGGGTTTACCTGCGTAGATGCCAATGTCAGTCACCTCTTTCCTAACCCTGATAATATTCATCAAGGAATTTATCATCAATACGTTTCAACTCACTTCTTGGCAAGATAGATAAAAGCTTCCAGCCGATAGATAAAGTCTCCTCAATATCTCTGTTTGCCATATAGCCTTGAGATACATATTCTTTTTCAAAAGCATCTGCAAATTTGGCATAAATCAAATCTACATCGGAAAGTGCCGCCTCTCCCAAAATTACCATAAGTTCTTTGGCTTCCTTTCCTCTTGCATAGGCTGCAAACAACTGATTCATGGTATTAGAGTGATCGGCACGGGTTTTTCCTTCCCCTATTCCCTTGTCTTTCAAACGGGACAAAGACGGAAGCACATCAATCGGCGGTGTAATTCCCTTTCTATAAAGCTCACGACTTAGGATAATCTGTCCTTCCGTAATATATCCTGTAAGGTCAGGAATCGGATGGGTCTTATCATCTTCCGGCATAGTAAGAATAGGAATCATAGTAATACTTCCCGCCTTGCCGTTTTGCCTTCCGGCTCTTTCATAAAGGTTAGCAAGGTCTGTATACATGTAACCGGGGTAACCACGACGTCCCGGCACTTCTTTTCTGGCTGCGGATACTTCTCTTAGGGCATCTGCATAGTTGGTAATGTCCGTCAAAATAACCAGTACATGCATCCCCTTTTCAAATGCCAAATATTCCGCCGCCGTTAATGCCACACGAGGAGTACTGATTCGCTCTACCGCAGGGTCATTTGCCAGGTTTACAAACATTACAGTTCTGTCAATAGCCCCGGTCTCCTTAAAACTTTCCACGAAATAATTGGATTCTTCAAAGGTAATACCCATTGCCGCAAATACTACAGCAAAGTTTTCATCAGTTCCTCTAACCTTTGCCTGTCTGGCAATCTGTGCTGCCAAACTTGCATGAGGCAGTCCTGAAGCTGAGAAAATAGGAAGTTTCTGTCCACGTACCAAAGTATTTAATCCGTCAATGGCGGAAACTCCAGTCTGTATAAACTCTTCCGGATAGCTTCTGGCTGCCGGATTCATAGGAAGTCCGTTAATATCCATACGGGCTTCCGGTAAAATTTCAGGACCGTCATCGATAGGTCTTCCCATACCGTCAAAGACACGACCCAACATATCCTCAGAAACTCCCAATTCCATGCTGTGTCCCAAAAATCTTACTTTACTGTTGGATAAATTAATACCTGTTGCACTTTCAAAAAGCTGTACTAAGGCATCACTTCCATTTACCTCTAATACTTTACATCTTCTTACTTCACCGCTTGCCAGCTCAATTTCTGCCAACTCATCATAAGAAACGTTTTCTACATTGCGCACCAACATAAGAGGGCCTGCAACTTCCTGTATGGTTCTATACTCTTTCGGCATTAAAAGTCCTCCTTTCCAATCAGGTTTGCAATTTCAACACTTAATTCTTCTAAGATTTTTTCAAATTCCGCTACAATATCTGCTTCCGGCGTATATTTATATCTTCCAATTCTCTCTCTTACATCCATCTTTACAAGAGCATTAATTGCAGCCCCCTTATCAAGAGCTTCACTCGACTGTTCATAATAAGCATAGACCAGACGCATCATATTATGCTGTTTTGTCAATGAAGTATAAGTATCCACTTCATGAAAAGAGTTCTGATGCAAAAAGTCCTCACGAATTGATCTTGCAGCTTCCATTTTTAAGCGGTCTTTTGCCGATAAGGCATCCATACCTACCATTTTTACAATTTCTTCAAGCTCTGCCTCATCCTGTAAAAGAGCCATCAATTTTTGTCTAAGCTCCATCCAGTCTTTTGCCACCGCTTCATTAAACCACTTGGACATATTATCCACGTACAAAGAATAGCTGGTCAGCCAGTTAATTGCAGGGAAATGTCTTTTATATGCCAAGGATGCATCTAAGCCCCAAAACACCTTTACAATACGCAAAGTTGCCTGTGATACAGGCTCAGAAATATCTCCACCCGGAGGTGAAACCGCTCCGATTACCGATAAAGCTCCCTCTCTTTCATCTTTTCCAAGAGAAATTACATGACCGGCTCTTTCATAAAACTGTGCCAAACGGCTTCCAAGGTAAGCCGGATATCCCTCTTCACCCGGCATTTCTTCCAAACGACCGGACATTTCTCTAAGTGCTTCTGCCCATCTGGAAGTCGAATCTGCCATCAAGGCAACAGAAAATCCCATATCACGGAAATATTCCGCAATAGTAATACCCGTATAAATAGATGCCTCTCGTGCCGCTACCGGCATATCTGATGTATTTGCAATCAATACAGTTCTTTGCATCAAAGATTGTCCTGTCTTTGGATCTTTTAATTCCGGAAATTCGTTTAATACGTCCGTCATTTCATTTCCACGTTCTCCACAACCGATGTAAACCACAATATCCGCTTCTGCCCATTTTGCCAACTGATGCTGAATTACAGTTTTTCCACTTCCAAAAGGTCCCGGAACTGCAGCAACACCGCCTTTTGCTATAGGGAAGAATGCATCTACTACACGCTGTCCCGTTACCAAAGGCATTTTCGGGGGTAATTTTTTAGCATAGGGGCGCCCCTTTCTAACCGGCCACTTTTGCATCATGGTAAGGTCTCTATCCCCGTCTTTAGTTTCTAAAACAGCAACTACTTCTTCTACGGTAAAAAGTCCCGACTTAATTTCTTTTATAGTTCCGGACAATCCTACCGGAATCATAATTTTTTGACACACAACCGGAGTCTCCTGTACAGTCCCGAAAACATCACCTTCGGATACCTCATCCCCTACCTGCACACAAGGAACAAACTCCCATTTTAAATCTCTTTTTAATGCAGGAACTTCCACTCCTCTTTTTAGGAGGTTTCCTCCTGACACTTTCATAATATCATCCAAAGGTCTTTGGATTCCATCATAAATACTGGAAATCAGACCCGGTCCCAATTCCACTGATAGAGGAACTTCCGTCGACTCTACCGGCTCTCCCGGTCCTAATCCGGATGTCTCTTCATATACCTGCACCGATGCCTCATCTCCGTGCATCTCTATAATTTCACCAATTAATCGCTGATTACTTACACGCACCACGTCAAACATGTTTGCGTCTCTCATTCCCTCAGCAATAACAAGCGGACCCGCCACTTTTTTAATTCTTCCTATGCTCATTGGGAGAAATCACCCACCTTTCTACTTTTCTGTGAACAGAATATCTGAACCAACCGCCTGTTCTACGGATTTTTTTATGTTTTCCACACCCATTTTTGTATTTCCGTAAACTCCGGGAATAACAATAATCGTGGGTAACAACGCTTCTTTATAGCTTTCTATTTCTTTTTTTAATCGCTCTGCCAGTTCCTCTGTAATATAGATAATTCCATATTGATTCCCTGCCAGTCTATGCAAAGTTTTTGCAGCCTCTTTTGTATCTGTCATAGGAAATGTATCAAGTCCCAGGGTTGCAAAACCGTAAATACTGCCGTAATCGCCTAATACTGCAATCTTATACATACATCTTCCTAATCCTTTCTCGTATCATGTCTTTTGAAATCCCGTTCTCAATTCCTGTAGCTACAATTCTTACCGTCTTAATCTCATTTTCTCTGGCAATTACATAAGCCACAACCGGTCCTATAGTAAATGGATTGTACTTTTGTGCCTGAACAGTCTCAATCATCCTATCATCGCACCAACGCTCAAAAGCAGACGGTGACTCCTTTATTGCTTCTACAGCTTCACCATATCCTGCATCTGTTAAATAGGATAAGAAAGCTTCGTATCCTGCCACAACACTTTTTGCCAATTTTTCTATATCGATTCCTTGGCATTCCACCAAAGCCTGCCGCAAAAATTCTACACTCTTTCCGGTTTGCTGCCCTCTAAGAGCAATTTTTATATTACTTATTACCGTTGTTTCTTTTGCATAGTCTCTTATAATTTCATGCTCCGACGCCATACCCGCTTTATAAATAGCCTGCAAAGTCGCCTTATCAATCATAATATCACACTTTTGCCCATCCCCTGTATGAAGCAAAGTCTCGTAAGCCTCTTTTGCCACTTCCTGCATGTGATCAGGCAACTTATAAAACTCTTTATTTTGAACAATAGAGAGCATCTCATCTCTGGAAATCATCGCATCTTTGTAAAAAGAGTGTGGATATTCTCCATCAATACAACTTTCTTTAATTGCCGCTTTTAAATTATGATAAAGACCTTGAAGCGTAAAAACATCAAAAACAGACATATCTATCTTTAATTCTTTTACAGTTTCCCATATTTTTTCCTTTTGACGACTTAAAATTCTGTCAATATCAAGGCTATCTTCTTCATTTTTCCAGCCTTTCTCCTCCAAAAGCGACACAACTGCTTCTAAACTGTCACAAGCAAGGATTTGTTCAATCGTTGCCATTGAAAAAAGTGAATTTTCCAGTGCACGGATTCTGGCGACCGCATAAGCGTATAATTCTGCCATAGTAACCTCCCTCTAGCAAGGAAATAAAACTGCACATACCTTATCCTGCAATTTTTCCCTTTTTTCATTGAAAAGTGCTTTTAATGAATAGTTTTCTTCAATTCCACCATAAGCGAGAATAAATCCATTCTCTATCTTTTTTCCCTCTTCCATTACCTGTAAACTTCCGCCTTTGCTCTGTGCCAGAGCATCGACTCTCTGCCTAAAATCCCCCGGCAATCGCTTTAAGTCTTTCTCCGAGAAATATAGATGACCTTCTTTTGGCAAAACAGCTTTGTCCAACAGTTTTTCTATCATAGCAAAATAAGCATCATCTTCCTGGTTTGCAAGTCTTTCATATGCCGCTTTTAAGACCTCCTCTACCAAACTTTGTTTTGCCTTTAGAATTTCTCTTCGTTTTTGAAGTTCTTTGGAAGATTTTAATTTTTCTTTATATTCTTCTTCCCACGCCTGTTCTTCACTTTGCAGCCTATCCAGCTTTTCTTTCGTCTCTGCCGTCTGACTGTCTATGATTTGCTGCGCTTGCTGACCGGCTTGGCTAAGAATTTCCTGAGTTTTATCTTTTGCTTCCTCTTGAATCTGAGAAATAATCTGTTCTAATCCCGTCATCTTGCGCTCTCCTTTATCTATTATTATCAAACCTTCTTAAATATTACTTACCGCAAGAATAGAAATCAAAAGAGCCAAAATTGCGTAAGTTTCAACCATGGCAGGGAAAAGCATAGCTTTACCGAACTGATCCGGTTTCTTTGCAACAATACCGATAGATGCTGCCGATGTCATTCCCTGATATTTTCCGGAAATTAGACCTACGATACCGATTGGTAAACAAGCAGCCAAAATCATCAAACCGGTTTTTACGTCCAAAGCCGCAAGACCGCCACCTAAAAGACCGATTTTAGACAATACTAAAAATCCTACCAAAAGTCCGTAAATACCCTGTGTACCCGGTAAAAGCTGCATAATCAATACCTTGGCAAACTTACTTGGATCTTCTGTTACTACCCCTGATGCCGCCTGACCTGCAATACCAACTCCAATCGCTGAACCTGCACCTGCCAAAAACACTGCCACTGCCGCTCCCAATAATGCATATACAATTCCTAATTCACTCATGATTTTATATCCTCCTTAATATCCACATATTTTGTATTTTGTTCAAAAGGATCAAAGACCCTTCCTCCACCTTCATAAAACTTCCCAAAAAATTCCACAAACTGTAGTCTGTTAGTATGTACATAAGCTCCCAACAGGTTGATTGCCAGATTTAAGGTATGCCCGACAACAAATACCACAATAAATCCTATTGTTCCTATGATACCGCTTCCAAGCATACTTCCCATCTGGTTGACAACTGAAGCAATTACCCCCGTTGCAAGACCTAGGGCTAAAAGTCTTGAATAAGATAAAACATCACTCAGCCAACCGGTAATATTATATAAATCATAGGCTCCCAAAGCTAATCGAAGCCCCGGATTTTTACTGCTTCTTCCCGACATAAGAAGAATCCCTAAAGCACCGCCAATCGCCAGCAACTTACTTAAAATAACAATTGCCTGCGGAAAAACAATTTTTGTCTGAGCAATAGACATGAAAATATTGCTTGGTAACAACAATAAAATCAGCCCCAGCAAAAGCATATACCATAAAACCACATCACAGAAAAAGTCCATATAATTCTTAGCCTTTATCTGCATATACCCCTTCATAGCTAATCCTGCAAAAAGGTGAATCACACCAAACAGCATAGAATAAACCAAAAGTTTCATAGGATCTTTTAGTGGTACAAACCAAAGAGCTTTCATAGTAAAGTTTGAATGGAAGTAGTTTTTTGCCACAACATCGATAATGTCTCCAAAAAATCCTCCGAATAAAAGTCCCCAAACCAAAGTGGAAATTCCACACCAGAAAAACAAAGTCAAAGCTCTTTTACTTTCTCTTGGCATTCTTGGAAACTTCTTAACTAAAATTCCGGTTGCCAGCGCCACTATAAGACCGTAAGCCGCATCTGAGAGCATCATGCCAAAGAAAAAGACATAAAATACAGACATTACCGTTGTCGGGTCAACCTCACCCTTTTTAGGAAGTCCGTATGATTCCAATACGCTCTCCACCGGAGCGGAAAATGTATTATTCTTTAAAAGCACGGGTACTTCCTCTTCTTCTTTGATTTCTTCTTTTTCTATAGCAAGAGCAAATCTTTTTTCTAATTCCCCCATAAGTATATCCACTTTATCTCTCGGAACATATCCCTCTATAAAAAAGGTATGTTTTGTATGAGCTATCGTCGATAATACACCATATTTTTCTGCCCTCATTCGATAATAGTCCGAAGTAACTTCCAACTCTTGTCTCACCTCGGCAAAGCTTTTAAGCTTATCAATGGCTTCTTTGATTTTTTCTTCTTCTTTGATAATCTTTTGATTTAATTTTTCTACTTTGACCTTAGGAATATCCCGTGTCACATAGGAAGGTCTTACAAAACCTTTGCTTCTTAAAGCAGCTTCCACCTTGCCTTCCTCCTGTCGCTTGCAAAGTACTGCCAAATAAAGCAAATCTTTATCTTTTGAAATCACTGTCACATCACAAGGGCCGATCTTCTCTTCCTTCTCAAGTAAAGCATATACCGACTCAATCGTCTGCTCTGCTCCCATAGTTCCTATCAAAAGAGATAAGCTTTTTGTCCCTTTATGGTTCATGGATATGTCAAGCCCCAACCAAGGTGCCAAAATTTCCTTTTGATTCTCCATCTTTAAGATGACTGCTTTTTTTTCTGCTATCAACTTATCCAGATAATGGATTTCTTTTGCATCTTTCATATGTTTATCGTAATGCTTGATAAGACTTTGAAATCTTTTCTGCTCCAATAGGGGCTTTCCTTCCATAGCTGACAGCATAGATTTTTTCTCAGGCAAATACTTGTCTAAAATCTCTAAGGCTCCATCCGCCAAATGGGCATTTCTTTCAAAAGCACTCTTTTGTCCTGCCACATCCAAATGCTCGAAATCTTCACCATAGTCGGAGTCTTTAATGATTTCCATAAGCCCCTTTGCCTGCAGTGTTTCTAAAATTGCTTTTCTATCTTTCTTTCTCGCACAAATGCTTATCTTTTGCATCTGTAGTACAGCCATTTGCTCCTTCCTCCTTTCCTTATTCTTTTGTCTTTTTTAAATCAAGTCTGAAATCACCTGCAAAATTGCTTCTTCCTCATTCTCTTTTGCATTTTCCACAAGAGATTGGATTTCTTTTTCAGCTTCTTTTAAAGCATTTTCTTTTATCCTCTGTCCCTCTTCTTCCAGCCGGTCTCTTCTTTGCTTAGCAGTTTTTTTTGCTTCCTGCCATTTTGTTTGGTCATCTTTTGACGACTCTTCTTTTGCTTTGGCAATTATGAGCTTTGCCTCTTCTTTTGCCTGTACAATTTGACTTTCACACTCGTCTTCTACCTGTTTAATCGATTTTATTGTATCGTCCAGCAAGAATCTAACCTCCTTTGTAAAAATTTTTCACTTTCTATGATATAGTATTTATTTTTCTATGTCTAGCGATTATTGTTAATCTCCACTTACTTTTCCGCATTATTAGGACATTTGTCCTTATCAAGCGTACTTTTCCTATGTTTTTTGTGGAAAATAAGTGACTGCCTCCGGTAACTTTATTGTTTCTTGATATAATACTCAAGAAAAAACTCTCTTTATGGGAGAGTTTTTTCAAAAAAATCAAAGATTGGATTTTTAGGTTTTATAGAAAATTCCATTATTTTCTTTGTCTTAGGATGGGAAAAAGATAATTTTGCCGCACATAAAGCTATCGTTCCTTCTTGGTTTACCTTATCCTTATCTCCTTCACCATATTTATAATCTCCATATAAAGGCATCCCGGCATTGGACAACTGCACCCGTATCTGATGATGTCTTCCTGTAAAGAGTTTTACTTCTACTAAAGATAGAACTCTTTCCTCTATTATTTTATCCTCGATATATCGATAATGCAGTCTTGCCAACTTCGCATTAACCATAGATTTGCATGTCACTTTTGACATATTTATTTTTGCATCCTTTACAAGGTAATCTTCCAAAACCTCTTCTTTCGCTCTGACCTTCCCTTCCACAATCGCTAAGTAAGTCTTTTTAATTTCTCCTTTTTGCATCATGGCATTTAAAAGGCTCGCTGCTTTTTGATTTTTAGCAAAAAGTAAAATTCCTTCCACCGGCTGATCAAGTCTTTGTATAATCCCCAAATAAGGCATTTGCCTACCCTTTAATCCGCTTGCCAGATGAATTTTTAAGCTACTTTCTAAATCCATTAATCCACTTGATTTTGTCTGCACCGGAAAATTTGCCGGTTTGTATGTTACCAAAATATCCTCATCTTCATAGATAATCATTTCTTTTGTCCAAGCTATCATATATCTTCCCTTTACTCTATAGAACGAATTTTTTCTCTTAAAGGTAAAATCAAAGAGGGGGACACCGACAATTCGTCCAGCCCCAGCTCTATCAAGATTTCACTAAATTCTATATCTCCTGCCAACTCTCCGCAAAGAGCCACCTTTTTCCCCAACAAATGAGCGCTTTCTACTACCATTTTTATCATACGAAAAATAGCTGTATTATCCCTCTTATATAGATTAATACTCTCTTTACTTTGACGATCGATAGCCAAACTATATTGTTGCAAATCATTAGAACCTATACTAAAAAAATCTGCTATCTCTGCCAGTTCCCTACTGATCATAACCGCTGCCGGAGTTTCAATCATCAGACCTTGTTTTGGAAATTTATAAGGAATATGTAAACAATCCAATTCCTCTTTTACCTCTTTTACCAATCTATAAATCTCTTTTACTTCCTCTATAGAACTTATCATAGGATACATGATAGAAAGATTACCAACAGGCGCCGCACGAAAGAGAGCTTTTAACTGTGTCTTTAAAATCTGTGGATACTTTAAGCAAAAACGAATGCCCCGACAGCCTAAAGCAGGGTTTACCTCATTTACAATAGGCAGATAAGATGGCATTTTGTCAGCTCCTAAATCTATAGTTCTAATAACCACCTCTTTGCTACCCATCGTTTGTAAAATTTTTTTGTAGGTCTGAAACTGCTCCTCTTCGCTTGGAAAGTCATCTCTCTCTAAATATAAAAACTCACTTCTAAAAAGTCCAATTCCTTCAGCATCATTTTGTAAGACATATGGGATGTCTGATGGATGACTGATATTAGCATATAAACTTATTTTTTTTCCTCTTTTTGTAACCGTTTCTTTTCCTTTCATTCCTAAAAATAAGTCTTTTCTTCGTTTCTTTTCCTCTATTTTTTTTCGGCTTTCTTCTATTATAATATCTTTTGGATCTATGATAAATGTCCCTTCATAGGCATCCACAATTCCCACTTGTCCGTTTTGGAGCAAAGATACATCCAACTCCCTACAAAGCAAATAGGGAATCTCTAGCATACTTGCTAAAATCGCTGTATGAGAATATGCGGAACCCTGCACCGTCACCAAAGCCCCTATCTTTTTTCTATCCAAAAGTAAAAGTTCTTGCGCTGTCAAATCTCCGGCAACCAAAATCCCTTCAGCCCTTAAAAGTAAATCCCTTTTATTCTCTCCCGATAGATTTTCCAGCAGGCGATTAAAAACAGCTTTCAAGTCTGATCCCCTGGCTCTCATATAATCATCTTGCATTTTTAGAAATTTTTCCAAAAATCCACTACCTACATAAAGCACAGCAAATTCTGCATTGACTCTTTCCTCTTCAATCATAGCAAAGACCGCATCCACATACTCTTTATCTTCTAAAATAACCTGGTAACTTTTGAAAATTTCTGCACCCTTTTTGCCCACTTCCAAGGCAGCTTTTTTATATAAGCTTTGTAAATCTTCCTTCGTTTTCTCTAAAGCATCTTTTATCCTTTGTATTTCATCCCGGCAATTTTCTATATGACCCTTCTTTATCTCTCTTTTATCATCATTCAAAACAAAAAGTTTCCCACAAGCAATTCCTGCACACAAAGTCTTACCTGAAAGTTTTTTCATAACCATCCCTATCCTTTACTTTCCTAAGGAAATCCCCTTTACAATTGCCATAAGTGCTCCAAGAATACCTTCTTTGATTATAAACAATAAGCGAATTCTAATTCTTGATTTTCCTTTACTACATACTTACAAAAAAGAGGTAGCCAAACGGCTACCCCGATTTTATAAATTCAAAACATTATCTTCAATTAGTTAGTAATTGTAAGTTCTGTTTCTTTATCAAATAAGTGTACTTTTTCCATATCCAATGCAAAACGAACAACATCACCTGTTCTTGCAGTTGTACGAGGATCTACTCTAGCTGTCATAGATGTACCCTCTACATCAAAGTACAAGAATACTTCTGCACCTAAAAGTTCATAAACTTTAATTTCAGCATCAAATGAGCTATCTTTTAAGGTCTCAACAACCATTTCTGAGTCATGTACGTTTTCAGGACGAATTCCCATAACAACAGTCTTTCCATCATATCCGCCGTCGATAACTGCTTTTGCTTTAGAAGCCGGAAGCTTAAATGTGTTCTTACCTGCTGTCAATGTAACTTCTGAACCGTTTACTTTTACTACTGCATCCATGAAGTTCATCTGTGGAGAACCGATAAATCCTGCAACAAAAAGGTTACCCGGTTTGTTGTAAAGGTTCTGAGGTGTATCTACCTGCTGAACAACTCCGTCTTTCATAACAACGATTCTTGTACCAAGAGTCATAGCCTCTGTCTGGTCATGTGTTACATAGATAATAGTTGCTCCCAATCTCTCATGAAGTTTAGAAATCTCAATACGCATCTGCACACGTAATTTTGCATCCAAGTTAGAAAGAGGCTCATCCATAAGGAATACCTTAGGATCACGAACGATAGCACGTCCCATAGCAACACGCTGTCTTTGTCCACCTGATAAAGCTTTTGGTTTACGATCTAATAATTTCTCCAAATCAAGAATCTTAGCTGCTTCGCGCACCATTTTATCAATCTGGTCTTTTGGAACTTTTCTAAGCTTTAATCCAAAAGCCATGTTATCGTATACTGTCATATGTGGATACAGAGCATAGTTCTGGAATACCATGGCAATATCTCTGTCCTTAGGCTCTACATCGTTTACTACACGATCGCCAATTTTTAATGTTCCGCCTGAAATTTCTTCAAGACCTGCAATCATACGAAGTGTTGTAGACTTTCCACATCCTGAAGGTCCTACGAAGATGATAAACTCTTTATCTTCAATCTCAAGATTAAAATCTTTTACTGCCTCAAAACCGTTTGGATAGGTCTTGTTAATATGCTGCAATGATAAACTTGCCATTTTTATTTCCTCCTAAAATTTACGCTTTTTTCTTATGTAGATAGTATAACTTGAAGGCTTTTTTTTGAACATAACCGATTTACACAAAGATTTTGATGTTTGATAGACACTTTGACGAAAGTGGAAGTCTGCGTTGCATTTTTACTTTGGATTCGCTATACTTATCATCATATAAATCAAAAGAACTATAGTTTTATAGTCTTTTTCTATGGAGGTCATATGGGCAATCTTTTTAATATGGACAATCGTTTTTTTACTACTTTAAGCAGGGTAGCAGACCTTATGATTTTAAACATCATTTTTCTTTTTACTTGTATTCCGATTATCACTATAGGTCCTGCCTTAAGCGCACTTTATACAGTTACCTTAAAACAAGTCAAAAATGAAGAATCCTATATTTTTCGAGGATTTTTAAAAGCTTTTAAAGAAAACTTCAAACAATCTTTGATTATATGGATGATTTTACTAATCTTTTTAATCATTATTCTGGCGGATATTCGTCTCTTACCCTTTATTCTGTCCGGAAAGGCTTTATTTATTGTTCACAGTATTTTTCTAGCTCTGTTTTTTATTTGGTTTTTATGTGCCAGTTATGTTTTTCCTCTCCAGGCAAAATTCTATAACCCGGTAAAAACCACCATACGAAATGCTTTCTATATGGGAATTCGTCATCTCCCCTTTACTATACTTATTATATTGATTAATCTATTTCCCGTCTTTGTTTATATAATAGGAAGCTATGTATTTTATTATGGTATTCTTTTTTATTTTCTTGTGGGATTTGCTTTGGAAGCCTTTATGAATTCTTATCTCCTACAAAGAATTTTTGCACATTATATCAAAGAGGATTAATAAAAGACCTGTTACACGAACAATTTATGTGTAACAGGTCTTTTTTATCATTTTTAGGGTCTACCCAACCGAAACCAGATCAAACTTTAAAGTAACTTTGAACAAGTCTCCGTCCACGTGAATATCAAATTCTCCCATTTGTAAATTTGTTAAGTTTTTAGCTATACTCAAGCCCAAACCGCTGCCTTCTGTACTTCTTGAGATATCTCCTCTGATAAATCTCTCCGTCAATTCCGATGCATCTATATTAAGTGCATTCTTAGAAATATTTTTAATGGAAAACTCCATATTTCCTTTGTGTTTAATAAGCTCCACATAAACACGGGTATTAGGCATGGCATATTTATAAACATTTTGCAGTAAATTAGAAACCACTCTCCACATTCGTTTTCCGTCCGCATGAATCATAACTGCCTGCTGAGGTTGGCTTACTACCACTGTAAGTTCTTTTTCATTAAATTTCTCTTCAAAATCTCCTTGGATTTGCATGTAGAGTTCCTTAAAATCAAAATCCGCCATTTCCAAAGTAATATTTCCACTACTGATCTTTGATGCCTCTACCAAATCGTCCGTAAGGTTCTTTAACTGTTGCGCCTTTCTATCCAAAACACTGATATAATTCCCCACTCTCTCATTATTGATATTTTCCTGTTTTAAAAGGTAAATATAATTAATAATAGAGGTTAGGGGGTTTTTAATATCATGGGAAACATTGGTAATCAAATCAGTTTTTAACCGCTCATCTCTAAGACTGTGTTCCATTGCTTTGGACAAACCATGTCCTATACGATTAATCCCCTTTGCCACCTTCTTATTATATCCTATCATTTTGGAGATATCGATTTTTGCGTTGACTTCTCCACCTATCATACGCTCCAACTCTTCCAGTATGGTACGTCGAAATTCACATATCTTTATCAGTCTGTATAAGACAAAAACATTTACCAGTATCCAAACCAAAATGCCGTATATTCCACCGAAAAAAGCTCCTATGGTAACTAAGAGGTACATAAAAAACATACCTAAAACCACATAGACCTCTCTGCTGTTTTCTATGGCATTTGCCAATGCCTTACTTAAAATAATCAGCAAAGAATTTTCATAAAGATTCCCCACCCTTAGCCTTCTAACAAAGCTTAAAAGCCCTATCTGAGCCAGGAGGACAATGACCACAGTATAGCCACAAATAACAAGAAATTCATAAGAGCGAAAGCTGAAAAAATATTCTTCCCAATGAACCCGCTCTCGCTTTAATAATAAAAATATCAAAGTACTAATTACCGCAAAAAAAAGTTCTGTTTTTATTTTATCTAAAGTATTAGTACGGAGTTTATCTCCCCATCTTTTATGACCTGTCGCCAACATCATAAAAGTCACTGTAATTAAGGCTCCTAAAAGCCCTACAACAATCCCCGCCCAAATCCACCGGCTATAAGGATTTAAGTGATTATATACATTTGCAATATTTTTAATTCTATCCTCTGACGGCAAATCCAAATTCACTGCCACCTTAAGCACAAAATCACTTGTACGGATGGTAAATCCGGGAGAAAGATTTTTTGGATGGTGCCCACTGGCAGATAAAAGTCTTCCATCCAAGGAACTTACTTCAT